>JBOHEL010000083.1:0-13412 GCA_050700995.1 Sciscionella sp.
CACCTCTTTGCTCGCACCGGCGCCGGGCGCGTCGACGCGAAATCTCCTTACCTTGCGGGAATCGTGCGGCATGCCTCCAGGCGCCACCACCCCCGGAAGAACAGGACGGATGATGGCCCCCACCACAGCAGCGCCATCCACCACCACTCGGCGTAACGCCACGTCGGCCCGCGTAGTCAAGCGCCGGTCAGAAGGCCAGTGGGCGCTGGGTTACCGCGAGCCGCTCAACGGCAACGAGCAGGCCAAGAAGGACGACGACGCACTACACGTGCGACAGCGCATCCTCGACATCTACTCCAAGCGTGGCTTCGACTCGATCGACCCCGCTGACCTGCGCGGACGGTTCCGGTGGATGGGGCTCTACACGCAACGGCGGCCCGGCATCGACGGCGGCCGCACCGGTGCGCTGGAGCCGGAGGAGCTCGACGATTCCTACTTCATGATGCGGGTGCGGCTCGATGGCGGGCAGCTCACCGCGGAACAGTTGCGGGTGGTCGGCGAGATCTCGCAGACTTTCGCCCGCGACACCGCAGACATCACCGACCGTCAGAACATCCAGCTGCACTGGATTCGCATCGAGGACGTGCCGGAGATCTGGAGCAAGCTGGAAGCGGTCGGCCTGCACACCACGGAAGCGTGCGGCGACTGCCCACGGGTAGTGCTCGGCTCACCGGTCGCGGGTATCGATGCTGACGAGATCATCGACGGCACCCCCGCGCTGCGTGCAATCCGCGAGCGCTACATCGGTGACCCGACATTCGCCAACCTGCCGCGCAAGTACAAGACGTCGATCTCCGGTTCACCGCAGTGGGATGTCGAACCGGAGATCAACGACGTCTCGTTCGTCGGGGTGCACCACCCGGAGCACGGTCCCGGTTTCGACCTGATGGTCGGCGGTGGGCTGTCCACCAACCCGAAATTGGCGGTGCGGTTGGGTGCTTGGGTGCCGCTGGCGGAAGTTCCCGAGGTGTGGGTGGGCGTCACCAGCATCTTCCGCGACTACGGCTACCGCAGGCTGCGCTCCAAGGCCCGATTGAAGTTCCTGGTGGCCGATTGGGGCGCCGAGAAGTTCCGGAATGTGCTGGAGACCGAGTACCTGCATCACCCGCTGCTCGACGGGCCTGCCGCGACGGCTCCGGCCGGTCCGCGTGATCACATCGGCGTCCACCGCCAGCAGGACGGCAAGTACTTCGTCTGCGCCAAGCCGGTGGCCGGTCGGGTCTCCGGCACGGCGCTGGTGTCCGCGGCCAAAGCGGCAGAACGGGTTGGCTCGGCACGGTTGCGTACCACAGTGCATCAGAACCTGATCGTGCTGGATGTTCCCGAGTCCGAAGTGGACGGTTTGCGGGAGGAGCTTGGCTCGCTGGGGTTCGACAGCGATCCCTCGCCGTGGCGCAGGGGGATACTGGCCTGCACAGGCATCGAGTTCTGCAAGCTGGCAATAGTGGAGACGAAGGCGAAGGCGGCCGCGCTGGTCGAGGAGTTGGAAGAGCGGCTCGCCGACGTCAATCACCAGCTTGAGCACCCGATCGTGGTAACCCTGAATGGATGCCCGAATGCCTGCGCCCGCACCCAGGTCGCCGATATCGGGCTGAAGGGTCAGATCATCACCACGGCAGGCGGCGAGCAGGTTGGCGGTTACCAGGTTCATCTCGGCGGCGGGCTGGCAGCGGACGCCGGCTTCGGGCGTAAGGTCCGCGGCCTGAAAGTCACCGAGGATAAGCTCACCGACTTCGTGGAGCGGCTGGCCAGGCGTTACCTTACGCAGCGCGATGACGGCGAGCGGTTCGCGCAGTGGGTGGCCCGCGCGGAGGAGGACGATCTCAAGTGAGCGCACCGGCAATGAAGCCCGAAACGGAGCGTGCCCGGCTGCGGGCACTCGCCGAATCGGCGCAGCGGGAGCTGGCCCATGCCACCGCCGCCGAGGCGCTGGCGTGGGCCGCGGCTACCTTTGGCGATTCCTGGATCGTGGCATCCAATATGCAGGACGCGGTACTCATCGACCTCGCGGCACAGGCCAAACCCGCGTTCGACGTGCTGTTCCTGCAAACCGGCTATCATTTCGCGGAAACCATCGGCACCAGGGACGCGGTGGAGACCGTCTACTCTGGTGTGCGGATCGTGAACGCCGAGGCCGAACAGTCACTCGCTGATCACGAGGCCGAGAACGGGCCGAAACCCTTCGAACGCGACCCCGACCGCTGCTGCCACCTGCGCAAGGTGGTGCCGTTGCGCAGAACCTTGAGCCACTACGATGCGTGGGTCACCGGAGTACGCAGGGTTGACGCCCCGACGCGGATCGACACGCCGATCGTGCAGTGGGACGAGCGCAACGGCCTAGTGAAGATCAATCCGATCGCGGCATGGACCGATGAGGAGTTCCGCGGCTACATCGATGATAATGGCGTACTGGAGAACCCCTTGGTCAACGAGGGGTACCCGTCCATAGGGTGTGCGCCGTGCACCGCGAAGGTCGCACCGGGGGCAGATCCGCGCTCCGGCCGATGGGCTGGTAAGGCCAAGACCGAATGTGGGCTACACGCATGATCACGACCGAAGGCTCGGTGGCAGTCGACAACCTGGACACACTGGAATCGGAAGCTATCCACATCTTCCGTGAGGTGGCGGGCGAGTTCGATCGGCCGGTGATCCTTTTCTCCGGCGGCAAGGACTCCACGCTGCTGCTGCATCTGGCGATCAAGTCGTTCTGGCCCGCCCCGGTGCCGTTCCCGCTACTGCACGTCGATACCGGGCACAATTTCGACGAGGTCATCGAGTTCCGGGATCGCGTGGTCGAGAAGTACGGGCTGCGCCTGGTGGTCGAGAAGGTGCAAGACTGGATCGACGACGGGCGGCTGTCCGAGCGCGCCGACGGCATCCGCAACCCGCTGCAGATCGCACCCCTGCTGGATGCCATCAACAGCAACCGTTTCGATGCGGTGTTCGGAGGCGGCCGCCGCGACGAGGAACGGGCGCGGGCGAAGGAACGCATCTTCAGCCTCCGCAACGCCTTCGGGCAGTGGGAGCCGAGGCGGCAGCGGCCCGAGCTGTGGAACCTCTACAACGGCAGGCACCGGCCAGGCGAGCACGTCAGGGTGTTCCCGCTGTCCAACTGGACCGAGTTGGACGTCTGGCGCTACATCGCGAGGGAACACGTCGACCTTGCCCCGATCTACTACGCCCACCGGCGCGAGGTGTTCCGCCGCGATGGAATGTGGCTGACGTCCGGTCCGTGGGGCGGCACCCGCGACGGGGAGGCCATCCAGAACCGGACAGTGCGCTACCGAACCGTTGGTGACGGTTCCTGCACCGGAGCCGTGGAATCCGAAGCGTCCACAGTGGAGCAGATCATCGCCGAGGTGGGAGCGAGCAGGCTCACCGAGCGCGGCGCGACCAGGGCGGACGACCGAATCTCCGAAGCAGCGATGGAAGACCGCAAGCGGGAAGGCTACTTCTAACCATGACCGATCTTCTTCGACTCGCCACGGCAGGCAGTGTGGACGACGGCAAGTCCACCCTGGTCGGTAGGTTGCTCTACGACACCAAGTCGGTGCTGGCAGACCAGCTGGACGCCGTACAGCGCGCCAGCGTCGACAAGGGACTGTCCACTCCCGACCTCTCACTGCTGGTCGACGGGCTGCGCTCCGAACGCGAGCAGGGCATCACGATCGACGTGGCCTACCGGTACTTCGCCACTCCTAAGCGCACCTTCGTACTCGCCGACACCCCTGGCCACGTGCAGTACACCCGCAACACCGTCACCGGCGCATCCACCGCACAGCTCGCGGTGCTGCTTGTCGATGCCCGTAAGGGCGTACTTGAGCAGACCCGGCGCCACGCCGCGGTACTCGCCCTGCTCGGTGTGCCACGACTGGTACTGGCCGTGAACAAGATCGACCTGGTGGATTACGACGAGTCCACCTTCGCGCTCATCGCCAAGGAGTTCACCGCGCATGCCACCGCGCTCGGCTACGCCGAGGGGTCGGTGTTGGCGATCCCGGTGTCCGCCCTTGTCGGCGACAACGTGGTAGAGCCATCGGCGAACATGGCGTGGTATTCCGGGCCGACGCTGCTCGAACACCTGGAGAACGTGCCAGTGGCGCCGGACCCGCACGACGCGCCGTTCCGATTTCCCGTGCAGTATGTGATCCGCCCGCGCACGCCGGAGTATCCCGACTACCGGGGCTACGCTGGTCAGGTGGCCGCCGGCACAGTCAAGGTGGGCGACGAGGTGACGGTGCTGCCCGCCGGACTGCGCAGCCGGGTCGAGAAGATCGATACCCACGACGGTCCGCTTGACTCGGCCGCCGCGGGACGCTCCGTCACCTTGCTGCTCGCCGACGACTTCGACATCTCACGTGGCGACGTGATCGCCTCTGCCACTGAATCCCCGACGCTGACCGACGAACTGGACGCGACCGTGTGCTGGCTCTCGGAAAAGCCGCTCACCGCGGGGGCGCGGGTACTCGTCAAACACGGAGCACGAACCGTTCAAGCGATGATGACCGAACTCAGCTCCCGTTTCAATGAGCAGACACTGTCTGCTGTGGACAGTCCAGAAATGTTACAGCTTAACGAGATCGGCCGGGTCTTGCTACGCACGTCGGAGCCACTGCCGGTAGACGACTACCTCGTCTCTCGGCGCAGCGGATCGTTCCTGCTAATCGACCCGGCCGACGGCACCACCCTGGCCGCCGGACTCGTCGGCGAACCACTGTCCGGCTCGTCGGGGCTCGGTGCCGCGCAGGAGCAAGATCTGCTCACCGCACCGACGCCGTGACCGGCGGCCTGGCGCTCGCGTCGCGCCGCAGCCGGCACGCTGCCCCGCCACTGGTCGCCGTCGCGCACGGCAGTCGCGATCCCCGCTCGGCCGCGACGATCATGCGGATGCTCGGCATGCTGCGGTCGATGCGACCGGAGCTGGATGTGCGAGCGGCTTTTCTTGACCTGTCGGCCCCTCGGCTCGGTGACGTGCTCGGCGTGCTGCACGCCGAGGGGCACCGCGAGGTAGTCGTGGTGCCGCTGCTGTTGGGGGCCGCCTACCACGCTCGAATCGATATTCCAGGCGTGGTGGCCGGAACCGTCACCACACTCCCCCGGCTGCGGGTGACCGTCGCCGATGTCCTCGGTCCGGATCCCCGGCTGGAGGAGATCGCGCTGCGCAGGCTGGCGGAGGCTGGCGTCGACCGGACCGACGAAGACTTCGGGGTCATACTCGCCGGTGCGGGCTCCTCCCACGCCCCGGCCAACGCCGCGGTAGCCGCAATCGCACGCCGGTGGCACACCGTAACCAGATGGCAGGCGACCGGCGCGGCATTCGCGGCCGCGGCGGACCCGGGCGTGGCGGCGGCCACGAGCGCGCTTCGCGCGGCGGGCGCACGCCGCATCGCGCTCGGGTCCTGGTTCCTGGCACCGGGTCTGCTGCCCGACAGGGTGATCGCGCAGGCAGGCGCAGGCACCGTGATCGCAGCACCCCTCGGCGCCCACCCACAGGTCGCAGCCACCGTGCTGGACCGCTACGCCGAAGCCCAAGCCGCGCCCCCCAAGATCCGCTCCGCCTGACACCCGTGAGTACTTTCGTAGAGCCCGGGTGCGGTGTCCCGCAAGGCTCAGTAGCCGTCGAAAGTACTCACGAGTGGTGGTCATGACACGGTGATCGGGGTGAGCATGCCCATCGCGAAGTGCGGCATGTGGGTCTTCGGGTCGACCACGAAGCACAGCAGCACGTAGTGCCCTGCCGGCAGGTGCAGCGTCACTATCTGGTGCCCACCGGGCGCGAGCGCGGCGACGCCGCCGTAGGCGCGGTACGGGGGCGGAGCCGCCGGCGCGCTGCCGGGTGGCGCCATCAGGTAGTGCTGCACGTCCTTGAGGGTCTTACCAGGGGCCGGCCCAAGTACCTGCATCTCGTGCGGGTCGTCGGTGCTCTTGTTCGCCACCTCGATCGGCTTGGACCAGTCCACCGAAGCGGGAACCTGGTACCGCATGTGCCGCATCGTGATCGTGCTGGCTACGTCAGGAGGTGTGGCCTTCCCTTCGGTTGCCGCCGTGGTGAAACTGGTGACCATGCCGTGCATGTAATGCGGTGTACCGTCCTTGCCAGGTACGGAGCAGATCACAGCGTAGGTGGCCGATGGCGCCAGCACGGTGACCACGCTGGCCTTGTGCCCAGGGCCAACCGCGTCCGGCCCACCCGATGGGTCGGAAAGCGGCAGCACGGCCCCTATCCCGCCAGGCGAGAGCAACTCCTCGGTGAACTGTTTCATGGTTACCCCGTCGTGCAGGCGGAACAGCTGTGCCTGGTGGGCCATGTCTTCGTCACGGTTGACGAGCGTGACCATGACCGAACCCGAGGGCGCCGTGCGCTTCGGCAACGTGTAACGCATGCCGTCGCCTGCGTCGATTTCAAAGGTAGGTAACTGGGTGGCGGCTGCCGCCTCGGCGGGCGTCCGCGCCTGGTTACCAGGTTGGCTTGCGGCGCTGCTCCCGCACGCTGCCAGCCCTCCCGCGAGCGCCAGCGCCAGGAAAGCGCACGCGATGCGAACCGTCGCACCCGTTATTGACCTGAGAGGCATGGATTTCCCTTTCCTAGCGTGACACTGTGAAATGACAAATCAACGTTCCCCGGCGGTGCCGGTCACTGGTATCGGTACCGGTACGTATTTCCTCTCAGGGGGTCAAGTGCGCACACACCGCGACCCGGTTGGCTCGGCACACTGGCCCGACACGTCCTCGCTGTTCGGTCGAGACCACGAGCTGGCGACACTGCGATCGCTGGTGTCCTCAGTCGCCGGAGGTGCCCCGGCGGCGGTCCAGATCACCGGTCCGGCCGGAGTCGGCAAAACTCGCCTGGCCAGAGAAGCGCTGGCGATGGCGGGCGGCGCCGGGTTCGCCACCTTCGCGGGCCACGCGCACGACCTAGGCGGCGACGTGGCCTACGCCCCACTGGTCGAAGCGTTCGGCGCCCCGCTACGCGCGATGGCCCCGGCGCGAGTCGCCGCACTGACCGGCGACATGCCGCAGCTCGGACTGCTCTTCAGCGGCCTGGGGCTGACGCCGCCTGGACCGCTCGGTGACCCCGCGCTGGAGCGCGTCCGGTTGATGGACGCCCTCGCCAGGCTTACCGAACGGCTGGCAAGGGAACGACCACTCGCGCTGTTGGTCGACGACGTGCATGCCGCGGACACGTCGACCGCCTCGATGTTGCGCTACCTGGCCAGCACCATGGCCGACCGTCCGATCCTGCTGGTGCTCACGGCCCGCCATGACGAGCCAAGCCGGGACCGCGCGGCCGCACTCGGGGCAGGGCTTGCCGAGTCGGCGTGGCGCGTCGAGCGGATCGTGGTAGCACCCCTCTCCGAGTCGGCCGCGGCGGACCTCATCGGTCATCTCCTCGGGCGGCCGGTCAGCGCCGACCTCGCGAAGCTGGTGGTGAACCGCTGCGCGGGCAGACCACTGTTCCTGGAGGCCGTGGCGCGCACGCTGACCGAGAGCGGCCACCTCACCGAGCGCGACGGCGCACTGCGCCTGACGGGTGCGTTACCGCTACCCGACGGCGTGCAAGCCCAACTGCGGGCGCGGATCGCGCCACTGCCCGCCGAGGAACGAACCCTGTTGCTGATCCTGGCGGTCGCTGGCGGACCGATCGCGCACGATGTGCTGCTGCGCACCGCACGGCTGGCACAGCAGGAAGCGGTGACGGCGCTGGACCAGCTGTACCGGAAGGGCTTGGTGGTGAGCGCGGGCGAGGCGACCGGATACGACCTCGCACACGGACTGTTGCGCGACACGCTCCTCGCGGGGACCTCACCGATCGCGCTGGCACAGCGGCATGCCGACATCGCCGAGGCACTCATGGAGTGTCATCCACAGGACCCGGCGCTGCCAGCGCACGTGCTCGCCGCTGGCACCCTCGTCGAACCGGAGCCGGCACTGGATCACCTGCTGCGCGGCGGGCAACACGCACGACGACTCGGTGCCGTCGAGGACGCCGCACGGTACCTCGAAGCCGCGTGCCAGATCGCCCGCGAACGTGGGCGCGGCGATACACTCGCGAGTGCGCTGACGGAACTGGGCACCGTGCGACAGTGGATGGGCCAACCCGAACGGGCGTGCGCCGCGTGGAACGAGGCCGAGGCGGAGTACGCAAGCCAGGGCGACACCATCGGTGTGGCCCGCATGGAGCGCGAGCTGGCCATGCGCTGCTGGGAGGACGGCGAACTGGACGCCGCGCGTGGCCACCTCGGTGCCGCGCAGGCGGCCCTGGCAGGGCTCGAACCATCACCTGAGCACGCCGAGCTGCTCTACGCCAGGATGATCACCGCCAGCCGGGTTGGCGACAGCGCCACCGTAGCGCGGACGGCGAGCAGCTTGCGGGAGCTCTCAGCGCAGCTCGGCTTCCCTACCCTGGCCGCGCGCGCCTATCTCGCCGAGGCGGCGTTGGACTATTCCAGGACCGACTACGTCGGCATGTCGAGCAAGAGCGAGCGAGGGCTGCGGATCGCTACCTCGGCGGGAGAGCAGGCGCTCATGGGCCGGGCGTACGACCAGCTTTCGGTGAGCGCGGCGAGCCAAGGTGACATCGCGTCGTTGCGCCGCTACAGCACGGAGAGCCTGCGGCTGGCGCGGAAAACGGGCGCGGCCGTGAACGAGGGGTGGCCACGTATCCGGCTCGCGGTCGCCGATCTGCTCAGCGGCGACTGGGACGCGGCGCTGCGCGGTACGACGGAGGTGAGCACTCTCGCGACGAGGCTCGTGGCACGGCGGGGCTCGGTGAGCACATTCGGCACGCACGCGTGGGTGCTCGTGCACCTTGGCAGGCTCGCCGACGCGAGGAGCTACCTGCAGCGGGCACACAGCGCGGCAGGCCCGATGCTGCAGGCCGACCACAACGTCGTCAATCTGGTGGCGATTGCGGCAACGGCGCTGGCGCTCGCCGAGGACGATCCGCACGAGGCGGCGCGGCACGGCGCCCAGCTCGCACACTTGGCAAGCGGTTGGTTGCCGCTACTGGCCGCCGCCGCGCTCGGCGAGGCCATGGCGGGCTCCGGCGACGCGGACGGCGCCCGCTCACTCGCGGCTCGAGTGCGCGACGTGCGCTCGTGCACCACGGTGTTGCCGGGCGCGGTCGCGGGGTGGATCCGAGGGCTCGCCGCGGTGGGCGAGGGGCGGGAGCACGAAGGCACCGAGGTACTGCATGCCTGTGCGGTGGCCTTCGACCAGCTCGGCTTACCGTTCTACGCCGCGAGGGCCCAGCTCGCCGCCGCCTCGACGGTGACGGGGCGCAAACCAGCGGCGGCGATCGACACCGCGCGTGGCGCGCTGCGCACCTTCGACGAACTGGGGGCGCCGATCCAGTCGCAGCAGGCCAGGCGGCTGCTGCGCTCGCTGGGAGTGGTGCCCTCCAGAGGGCGGGCCCGCAAACGGACCGGTAGCCGGTTGAGCGCTCGCGAGCTGGAGGTCTCCCGGCTGGTAGCTACCGGGCTGTCCAACGCGGAGGTGGCCACCAGGCTGTTCATCAGCCCGCGCACCGTCACCACGCACCTCGACCGGATCTATACGAGGCTGGGCCTGAGCTCGCGGATGGCGCTCACCCGCTACCTCGCGGACTCCGGGCTGCTTGAGGTTTCCGGGTATGCGATGGACACCGAGCCGCTGCGCGAGTAGGCGCGGTAGCCGTAGGTGACTACCGCGCCGATAGCCACTGTCCAGCCAACCAGCACGAGCACGCCAGCCCCGCCGAATCCCGGGGCACCTGCCGCGGCACGCCCCGCCATGCCCAACCAATAGCTTGGCAGCGCACGGGCAACCAGCGCGATCGGGGATGGCATGACCTCGCTCGGCATCCACAACCCGCCCAGTACCGACAGCGCGACGAAGAGCGCCAATGTGATGCCCATCGCAGCCTTCCGCACGAACCCTAGAGCTACCCCGAGCAGTACGAATGGGATAGCGGCGAGCCAGGACACCGCGAAGACGGCGACCCATTGGGACGCCGCCAACCGCACGCCGCTGAGCGCGGCCACCAGGTAGACGGCGGCCATCGCGGGCAACGACGCCAACCAGGTCGCCAGGCCCGCGACCACTGGCCCCGGCTGCCCGCCGTGGTGCCACTGGGCGACAAGGGCGGCCGTCGCGAACATCACGGTGCCGATCGCCGCCTCGCCCGCCATGCTGACCATCGTGTAGGTGGCCTGCGACAGCCCCTCTAGCCGCTGCCCGCCACCGACGTGGGAGAACACCAGGAACAGTACGATGGACAACCCGATGCTGAGCAGCAGTGTCTGGGGTGCGCGCAGGACTCGCAGCGTGTGCTGGGCAAGTGCGCGCGGGCCCGCCGCCGAGCTCATGGTGGTTGCCGACATGGCGTCTTCCTTCCAGGGGAAAGTGGTACTGGCAGCATCACCGGACCGGCCACCGAGCGGTATGCGCATTGCTACGTATTCCTCGCGGCACCCTTGTGCTCGGAAGCGTCGAGAGCGCCGGATACGTAGCGGTACGGATACCAAACAACGCTCGCATGCGGCGATGATGTCGTCACGGGGCGCACCGCGTCCCGGTCGCTCGCAGGGAGGCCAGCCATGCGCACCCTCGGTCAGCGCGATCTGGTGGTCGCGCTACACGCCACCACGAAAACGGATGCGGCGCGCGTCGGGCGAAAAGCCGCGACGCTCGGCGTGCTCACGCGCGCCGGGCTCGCCGTGCCCGAAGGTCTCGTGCTCACCGCTGAGGCGGCGGAGGACGGATCTAGCGCGACGCTGCCGGACGATGTGGAGGCGGCGATCCGCAGCATCGCCGCCCACTTCGGCCGCGGCCTACTCGCGGTGCGCTCCTCCTCGGTTGCCGAGGACACGCCTGACGCCTCGTATGCGGGGCAGTACGAGACGGTGTTGCACGTCGTCGGGCTCGACGCACTGCGCGCGGCGATACGGAGCTGCTGGGCATCGGCTCGCTCCGAGCGCGTGCGTGCCTACCAGCGCGCTCGCGGCAAGGCGGGCACGCCGCCGATCGCGGTACTGGTGCAGCGGCAGGTCGACGCGGACGTCGCGGGGGTGGCCTTCTCGGCCAACCCGGTATCAGGTGCACGTCACGAGGTGCTGGTATCTGCCGTGCCGGGTCTTGGCGACACCCTGGTCAACGGGGAGCGCCAGCCTGACGAGTGGGTGGTGACCGGCCAAGTCGCCACCGCTGTCAGGGTGCCGCACCAGGCGTTGGCCGAACCGCAGGCCAAAGCCGTTGCGGCGCTCGCGAGGCGGGTGGAATCACTGCTGGGCGGTCCGCAAGACGTGGAATGGGCGATGGCCGATGGCAAGCTGCTGGTCCTGCAGGCCCGACCCATCACCGCGCTACCGAGACAGCCCGTCGTGGATCTGCCACCGGGTACCTGGGTGAAGGACGCCGCCCGCTACCCGGAGCCGATGACGGCGCTCGGCGCGTCGCTGGCCGTCCCGTCGGTGGTGGCTGGACTCTCCACGATGTTCGCGACCTACGGCGGGTTGATAGACCGGATGGAAGCACGCGTGGTCGGCGGTGAGATGTACGCACGGATGGTGCCTGTGGGTGGCAAGGACGGCTCGGCTCCACCGTGGTGGCTGCTCGGCGTGCTGGCCAGGGTGGCCCGACCACTGCGCAGCCGGATGCGCGCCGCGCGCAGAATGGTGCGCGCCGAGGTGCTCGACGGGTTGGTGCAACGGTGGCACACCGGGTGGCGACCGGAGTTCGAGGAGACGACCAGCGCACTGCGCGCGGTCGAACTCGCTGATCTCGACGACGGGGAACTGGATACCCACCTCGCACGGCTGGTCGAGTTGGCGCGGCGGCAGCTTGCGGTGCATTTCGAGCTGACGGCGCCGCATGTGATCGAAGTGCACGCACTTGTCGAAACCTGCGCACGACTGCTCGGCTGGGATGCCGCGCAGGCGCTGGAACTGCTCGCTGGTACCTCCACCACCTCCTCGGAACCCGGTCGGGTGCTCACCGAGCTCGCCGAGCGGATCGGCGGCGACCCTCGCGCCACCTCTGCGGTCAAAAGTGCGGGTGCCGACATCGCACAGCGGCTGACCGATGCCGACCCAGCCCTAGGTGCCGCCTTCCACAACTGGATACAGAGCTACGGGTTGCGGTGCGTCAACGACGACCCTGGGTCACCGGTGCTGGCCGAACGTCCGTTGCTACTTGCGACGCTGCTCCGCGACGCGCTCGCCGCACGCCAACGTCCTGTTGGCACGGCGGCGCGGCAGGCCGAGCAGGCACTGACACGTGCCAGGTCCCAGTTGGCCAGCCACCCGGCGGCTGATCGTGCCGGGTTCGAGCGCGCGCTGGCCGCGGCGAGCCGCAGCTACCCTGTGCGGGAGGAGACCACCTTCTGGCTGGCCTCGGTTTCCGGACTGGTCCGACTGACCGCCATGGAAGCAGGCAAGCGGCTGCTGGCCCGCGGCCTGGTGGAACGGCCGGATGACGCCATGCACCTCGACCTCGACGCCCTGCGCGCGGCGCTGTCCGGAGCCGCAACCACCGACCTGCGTACCTGTATCGCCAGGACGCGCGCGGAGCGAGCCTGGGTGATGCTGCATCCCGGACCGCCCTTCTATGGCCCGAAGCCGACCACGCCCCCCGACCTGCGGTGGTTGCCACGCCCGGCGCGCGAGTTCAACGCTGCCATGATGTGGACGCAGGGCCTCACGACAACCGCCGATAGCGAGGCCGCGCCGGCGCGGGCCACACTCACCGGCGTCGCCGGGTCACCTGGCCGCTACACCGGCCCGGTGCGTGTGGTGCGTGGTGAGGCCGACTTTGCCGGGCTGCGCAGCGGTGATGTGCTGGTGTGCCCGACCACGGACCCGGCATGGTCACTGCTGTTCGGGCTGGCGGGCGCGTTGATCACGGACGGCGGCGGGGTGCTGTCCCACGCGGCGATCGTGGCCCGCGAGTACGCCATTCCCGCCGTACTCGGGACTTCAGCGGCCACCCGCGTGCTACACGACGGCGATGTGGTGACAGTCGACGGCGGTACCGGGCTGGTGCACCTCGAACGGCACGGTTCGACGCTCCCGTAAGTTGTCCCCATGACCGACACGTTGGTGCATTACTCGACCGACCATGGCATCGCCACCATCACCATGGACTCCCCACACAACCGCAACGCGCTGTCGGCGCAGCTGCGGGGCGAGCTGTCCGGTCACCTGCGGCGCGCGATCGACGACGACGACGCCCGGGTGATCGTGCTCGCCCATACCGGCACCGTGTTCTGCGCCGGTATGGATCTCAAGGAGTCGCGCGGCACGAGCAGCGCCGAGGCCGGGGTCAACGAGTTTCCCTCGATCCTGCGCCAGATCTGGACCTCCCCCAAACCGGTCGTCGCGAAGTTGGCCGGCCCGGCCCGCGCCGGCGGCGTCGGCATGGTCGCCGCCTGCGAT
>JBOHEL010000084.1:0-13113 GCA_050700995.1 Sciscionella sp.
CACCGGTTCCCACCGAGCGCGTTCACCCATCCGGTGGAACCGACTCAGCCACAGTGCTCACTGTTCGGCTCAGCCGAAGTGCTCACTGTTCGGCTCAGCCGAAGTGCTCACTGTTCGGCTCAGCCGAAGCGGCCCGAGATGTAGTCCTCGGTGGCCTGCTCGGTGGGATTGGAGAAGATCTTCTCGGTGTCATCGACCTCCACCAGCTTGCCGGGCTGGCCCACACCGGCCAGATTCAGGAACGCGGTCTGGTCGGACACCCGGGCCGCTTGCTGCATGTTGTGGGTGACGATGACGATGGTGTACTCCTGCTTCAACTCGCCGATCAGATCCTCGATCGCCAGCGTGGAGATCGGGTCGAGCGCGGAGCATGGCTCGTCCATCAGCAGCACGTCCGGCTGCACCGCGATCGCCCTCGCGATGCACAATCGCTGCTGCTGGCCGCCCGAGAGGCTGCCTCCTGGCTTGCCGAGGCGATCTTTGACCTCGTTCCACAGGTTCGCCGATCGCAGTGCGCGCTCCGCGACCTCGTCGAGTCGCTTGCGGTCCCGCACTCCCGCCAGCTTCAGGCCTGCGACGACGTTGTCCCTGATCGACATCGTGGGGAACGGGTTCGGTTGCTGGAACACCATGCCGATGGTCTGCCGTACCTGCACCGGATCGACGCCAGGAGCATAGATGTTCTCGCCGTCCAGCAGCACCTCCCCGGCTACCCGCGCGCCCGGCGTCACCTCATGCATCCGGTTGAGGGTGCGCAGCACCGTCGACTTGCCGCACCCTGAAGGGCCGATGAACGCGGTCACGTTCCTCGGTGGCACGTCCAATGTCACGTCCTGCACGGCGTGGAACTTACCGTAGTAGACGTTCAGGTCCTTGGCATCCAGTCGTTTCGCCATCTTGTGCCTCGTCACCCGCTCATTTCGTCTTGATCGCCGAGAACCGCGAGATGAGCGCGGCGACCAGGTTGAAGGCCATCACCAGGATAATCAGCGTCAGCGCGGCTCCCCAGATACGCAACTGACCCGCCGGTGTGGGGTTGGTGAACTGGTTGTAGATCAGTAGCGGCAGCGTCGTCATATTGCCGTTGAAAATGTTGAAATTGATGTCCTTGGTGTACCCGACGAGTACCAGGACCGGTGCCGTCTCCCCCATCACCCTTGCCAGCGCCAGCATCACCCCGTTGACGATCCCCGGCAAGGCCGTCGGGAGCACGATCCGCACGATGGTCTTCCACTGCGGGATCCCCAGGGCATAGGACGCCTCCCGCAACCCCTGCGGTACCAAGCGGAGCATCTCCTCGGTCGCGCGCACCACGATCGGCAACATCAGCAACATCAACGCGAGCGAGACCGGAAAAGCCGCCTGTTGCAAACCGGCGGTGGAGATCCAGAGTGCGTAGATGAACAATGCGGCCACGATGGACGGAACGCCGGAAAGGATGTCCACCATGAAGGTGACGAGCTTGGCGGGCCTGCCGCGTCCGTACTCGACGAGATATATCGCGCAGAATATCCCGACAGGAACGGCGACCAGCGCGCACACCAGCGCCTGCACGAGTGTTCCATAGATCGCGTGGTACACTCCGCCGCCGAAATCGGATGCCAGCAATCCGTGCAGCGAATGCGTCCACCAGTTGGAGTGGATCACCGCCCGGTAACCCCTGGTGACAACGGTCGCCAGCAACCACACCAGCGGTACCATGGCCACCGCGAAGGCCAGTATTACGAGCAACGCGGCGGCGCGATCCTTCATCCTTCGGCGAAGGCTGATCCCGTGCAGCGACGGTTTCCTTGCGGGGCCGTGCAGTTCGCCTGTCGTGATAGTCCCGATCCCGATAGTCACCGCGCCGCCCCCCTGCCTGCTATCCATCGTGCGATGGCGTTCACGACGAACGTCAGTATGAACAACACGAGGCCCGCCGCGATGAACGCACCAGTCGGCAACGGCTGGGAGAACTCGCTGGCGGCCGAAGCGATCTTCGACGCGAAGGTGTATCCGCCGTCGAACAGGCTGAAATGCGAGAACTTCGGCGAGGAGTGCAGGATCATCAATACCGCGACGGTTTCCCCGAGCGCGCGCCCGAGGCCGAGCATGGACGCACCGACGTACCCCCTGCGACCAAACGGGAGCACCGTCGTGCGGATCATTTCCCATTTGGTCGCGCCAAGCGCGAGCGCACCCTCGATCTGGATCTTCGGAGTCTGTCGGAACACTTCACGGGTGACCGAGGTGATGATCGGCAGCAACATCGCGGAGAGCACCACGCCAGCTGTGAAGATGGTGCCGCCACCGCTGATCGACACGCTGCCCTTCGCGAACAGCGGGAACCAGCCGAGCACCTGGTTCAGCCAGGCTTCGATCGGCTCCAGCACCGGAGCGATCACCAGGATTCCCCACAGCCCGTACACCACCGACGGCACCGCTGCCAGCAGATCAACCAGGTAGCCGAGCGGCCTGCGAGCACGCATGGGGGCGTATTGGGTCAGGAACAGTGCGATACCGAGCGACACCGGCATCGCGATCGCCAGCGCACACAGCGCTACCAGCACCGTGACCAGCAGCAGATCCCTGATGCCGAACATCAGGTTGTTCGCGTCGCCGGTGAGGAAACGCGGATCGAGCAGGAAGTTGGTGTGGTCGGCCAGCAGCGACGGCGTCGCCTGGACAACGAGGAACACGCCGATCAATACGATCACGAGCACGATGAACCCGCCGGAGCCCATCGCGAGCGAGCGGAAGGCACGGTCACCGAGCCGTCGCTTGCTGGCTGCCGCCGCGACGGGCGGCGGGCCCGCAAACACTGCGCTGTCGTCGCTCATGTCACCAATCATGCGGCCGGCGTCCTGGCCGCCCATTTCGGGTGGGCGGCCAGGGCGCACGTGGATGCGTGATTCCTTCATGCCGAGAATGGTCAGCCTGCCTGGATGGCGCTGACAGAAGCCAGCAGTTTGCTCTTGAATGCGCCGGGGAGCGGTACGTAACCGGCCTTCGCCAGATCCGGCCCCTGCCCGTCCTTCGCGGCCGCGGTCAGGAACGCCTTGACGGCTTTACCGGTGGCCGCGTCGGTGTACTTCGAACAGACGACCTCATAGGTTGCCAGGATGATCGGGTACGCACCCTGGGCCTTCGTGCCGTAGATCGAGGCCAGGTTGAGCGTCAGATCCTTGCCGCCCTGACTCCGCACCTCCGCGGCCTGCACCGCTTTGCCTGCACTATCAGCGGTGAGCGGCACCGGATCGCCGCCACCCGCATTGACGATCTTCGCGGTCGCCAGCTGATGCTGTCGTGCGTACGCCCACTCGTTGTAGGTGATGCCACCGTCGGTCGTCGACAACGCCTGGGAGGTGCCCGCGTTGCCCTTGGCACCCTCGCCGACACCGCCGCGGAAGGTCTTGCCGGTGCCCTTGGCCCAGCCGCCAGCCGCGGTCAGGTACTTCTGGAAGTTGTCGGTGGTGCCCGACTCGTCGCTACGGTAGATCACCGCTATCTTCTGGTTCGGCAGGGTCTTGCCCGGGTTCAGCTTCTTGATCGCGGGGTCGTTCCAGTTGCTGATCGCCCCGGAGAAGACCTTCGCCAGTGTCGCGCCGTCCAGTGCCAGATCCTTGACGCCCTTGACGTTGTAGGTGACCGCGATCGGTCCGAACACCATCGGCAGGTTCCACGAGGCATTGCCGTCGCAGCGCTGCTTGGCCGCGCTCAACTCGGCTGGCTTCGTCAACGGCGAGTCAGAACCGCCGAAGTCGGTCAGCTTGCCGCTGAAGTCCTTGACGCCCTGCCCGGACCCACCGCCGGAGTAGTCCACGCTGTAGCCGGGACAGTCGTTCCCGTATGCCCTGGAGAACACGTCCATCGCGGTTTGTTGGGCGGTCGAACCGTCGGCCTTGAGCGTCTTCTTGCCGCCGCATGCGATATTCGAATGGCTTGCCGGGGCGCCACCTGCGGCGGCATTGTTGTCACTGCCGCACGCCGTGAGCAGGAGCGCGCCGAGGGCCACGACGCCGAGCACGGCACCATGCCGCTTGATGTTCACCTGGGTTCCTCCAGATAGGCCGGATGACTCGATCCGGTGAGAACCTAAGCAACGGATATGTCTGGTTGGCGGTTTCCAGCTGAACGGCAGGTGAACTCGCTACCGGAAGTGACGATCGCCACCCGAACGGGCGGTGCTACCGCGAGTATTGCACGTCAACAGTGGCGACCACGAAACCGAGTTTCTGGTATACCGCTATCGCCGCCGGATTGTCGGACTCCACGTACAGCATCACTTCGCGCAGCCCCTGAGCCGCCAGGTAGCGCAGGCCTACGACGGTGAGTGCCTTGCCGAGGCCGCCACCCTGGGCAGCCGGGTCGACACCGACCACATACACCTCGCCGATGCCGTCGGGATGGACCTTGGTCCAGTGGAAACCGACAAGTTTGCCCGCTGCCTCGGCGAGGAAGAAGCCGTTCGGGTCGAACCAGCTCTCCCGCTCGGTCGCCGCGATATCCGCGGCGGTGAGCGCACCCTGCTCGGGATGCCAGCTGAAGGCGTGCGCGTTCACCCTGGATACCGCACGCTCGTCAGCGCCCGGTTGGAAGGTGCGTAACCGCACGTGAGCAGGCAGCCGCGGCTCGGGCAGCCTGCCAACCGCCAGCTGCAGCCGCATCTGGCGCAGCTCCCTGACCCGCTCGAAGCCGTGCCGCCCTGCCAGCACCGCAGCGGCTGGATGATCGCCGTGCGACCATGCCCGCAAGCGGTCACCGTGGCCGTCGGTCACCCTGGCCCGCCGCACCAGTTCGGCGACCAACCTGTTGCCGATGCCGCGCGCCCGGTGGTCGGGATGCACGTACAGCTCGGCGACCTGCCTGCCGTAGGTGTCACCGGTGGTATCGAGATGCAGGTAACCGAACGCACTCCCGCCACTGGTGGCCAGCGCGTGCTCGCCGCCACGGAACTCCCTCGGCAGCGGACCGCTGCCTGCGATCTCGGGCCGCCCGTCCGCGGCCTGCACCGCGAGCAGCAGCTCCCGCACCCGATCGATGTCGGCTTCCTCGTCGCGGCTGTGCCAGTCGATCTCCACCATGCACTCGACGTTACGCAGCTACGCTCAGTGATCGCGTTTCGGCGACGGAACAACCAGGTCGGATGCGCGGTCGCGATCGCGGCGGGCGGGCCGGGGGGCGACGAACTTGTAGCCGACATTGCGCACCGTGCCGATGAGCTGCTCGTGCTCAGGACCGAGCTTGGCTCGCAGCCTCCGCACATGCACATCCACGGTCCTGGTGCCCCCGAAGAAGTCGTAGCCCCACACCTCTTGCAGCAGCTGGGCGCGGCTGAACACCCGTCCGCTGTGCTGCGCGAGATATTTCAGCAGCTCGAACTCCTTGTACGTCAGTTCGAGTGCCTTACCGCGCAGTTTCGCCGTGTAAGTCGACTCGTTGATCATCAGGTCACCGAGCCGGACGACGTGGTCCTCGTCACCTGTGCCACCCGCCGAACGCGAGCGCAGCAGCCGGAGCCTGGCGTCCACCTCGGCGGGCCCGGCTTCGGGAAGCAGGATCTCGTCCACTCCCCATTCCGAGGTGACCGCGACAAGGCCGCCCTCGGGAACGATCGCGACGACGGCTACCCCGCCGCCCGCCGACAACAGCTTGCACAGCGATTTCGCGCCTGCCAGATCGGTGCGGGCATCCACCAGCACCGCCTCGTACGCGCCGACCGTGACGAGCGCAGACGGTTCCGGCGCGGCGGTACGTACGGTGTGTGGCAGTAGCGCGAGCGCCGGGAGCACCAGCTGCGGCACGGGCTCTTCAGTGAGTAGTAACAGTTCGGCACCCATGGTGACCTCGCCTTCGGCAGTGCAGGCTGCAACGCTGCGACGCCGATGTCGCGCCAGCGCCGGAGCAGCCCGAGCGCTGGATGACTAGGAGAATACGAGAGTGCGCAGAGAAATCCCAGGGCATGAAGGCAGCGTCACAACGCTGACTTCCCGCACCACCGACGGCGTTGACCTGCGCGGGGCGCTGATCGAGCAACCGGATGGGGATGCTGATCTTGCCATCGTGGTTGGTCACGGCGTGACGAATACGGTGGCCAAACCGTTCGTGGCACGGGTGCTGCGCAGGCTGTCGCGATCCGGCGCGGTGATCGCTTTCGATTTCCGCGGCCATGGCCGTTCCGGCGGCCACAGCACCATCGGCGACCGCGAGATCCTCGATATCGACGCCGCCGTCGAGGTGGCACGCGAACGCGGGTACACCACGGTGGCCACGGTCGGTTTCTCCATGGGCGCCGCCGTCGTGCTGCGGCACGCGGCGCTGTGCGGTGGCGTTGACACCGTGGCCGCGGTGAGCGGCCCCTCACGCTGGTGGGTCAGGGACACCGCGGCCATGCGCAGGGTGCACTGGATGCTGGAGGATCCGCTGGGCAGGGCGGTGGCACCGGTGGTGGGTGTGCGTCTCGGTCCGCACTGGGGTGAGCCGCCACCTGCCAGCCCGATCGAGGTGATATCGCGGATCGCGCCGGTGCCGTTGTTGCTGCTGCACGGCACCGAAGACCGGTACTTCTCCCCGGAGCACGCGGTCGCCTTGCAGCGCGCTTCGGGCGGACACGCCGAGCTATGGCTGGAGCAGGGGATGCAGCACGCGGAGAGCGCGATGACGCCTGCGCTCACCGACCGGCTGGGCGGTTGGCTGCGGCAACGCGCCGGTAGCATCGGCGCCACGCCATCGGGGGATTACACCGCTATCGCAATGAGGGACGAATGACGCAACGAGTCGACGCCGATCAGGGCCGAGTCCGGCCAGCGCCGAAGAAGCGGCATCCATGGCGGAAGACGCTCATTATTCTGCTGGTGCTCGTCGGCCTGCTGGTAGCAGCCGATTTCGGGCTGGCAGCGGCCGCGGAGTACCAGGTGTCGAAGAAGCTCCGCTCCCAACTGGACCTTTCCGACGATCCGCAGGTGGCCATCCACGGCTTCCCGTTCATCACTCAGGCGCTGAGTGCCGACTACCAGCACATCACGGTGGACGCGAACGGTGTTCACGTCGGCCACACCTTCCGTGACCTGCAGGTCCACGCAGACCTCTACCACGTGCGGGTACACCTGTCCGATCTGCTCGGCGGATCAGTGAAGTCGATCCCGATCGACCAGGTGACCGGCAAGCTCGCCGTCAAGGCCGACGACATCGGCAGGCTGATTAACAACACCGCGACGGGCAAGCGGCTCGGCCTCTCCGACCTCACCATCGACCCCGCCACCGACAAGCAGGTGCTATCGAGTTCCGAGGACTCCAAGGACGCGCAGAACAACAAGAGCGACGCCCAGAAGAAGGCGGAACAGAAGGCCGAGGACAAGTACAAGAGCAAAGCGGGCGTCCGCTTCGGCACGTATGTGAAGCTCGCCGGTGAGAAGACCTGGATCACGGCATACGGCTTCATCACACTGGTGGACGGAAAGATCAAGGTCGCGCCGCAGCGAGTCAAGCTGAGCACCGATTCCGGTACCTTCCCGCTGCCACAATCCATCGCCAAGACCTTGCTGCAGAACTTCGCCATCACCATCGACCCCGGATCATTGCCGTTCAAGGCCAGGCCGCTGGGAATTAAAGTGGAGCCAGGTGCGGTTGCTGTTCAGGGAGTGGCGAAGAACGTGGACATCAACTTGGGCGGCTGATCGGACATGACCGGACTATGGGTCTTGGTCGGCGTGTTGGCGCTGGCAACGGCGCTAGGTCTGGCGTGGCGCAGCCGAAACGGCCGGGTACGCGGTGGCACGTGCGCCCGAGCTGACACCTCGGCATTACCCGACGAGGTGCGCGCGCTGCTTTCCGGGCGGGACGTAACGCTGCTGCAGCTGTCTACCACCTTCTGCGCACCATGCAGGCAAGCGAGGGTGCTGCTCTCCGATCTGGCCAGGAACACGGCAGGTCTGGCGCACGTCGAGCTGGACCTGACGGAGCGTCCCGAGCTGGCGAGCCAACTGCACGTCTTGCGGACGCCGACCACGCTCGCCCTTGATGCCGAAGGCAACGAGTTGCTCCGCATCGGTGGCGTGCCGCGGCGGGCGGAACTACTCGACGCGCTGCGTGGCAGCCGTTCCATCCCATGAGATGGACATCGCTCCCACGAGTAGGGACTACGCGGTACGCTGGCGGTATGCATACGATGCTGACCAGGCGACGCGCGGTGGACTACCGCCGTGTGCAGAGCAGCCTGTGTCAGGCTACGACCTGACCGGCAGCTCACAGACGCTAGCCAAACAAGCGTGAGTCCCGGCAGGTCTCCCTCGAATGAGTCCTATCCACTCGTGAGGCCTGAGAGGTCATCGTGTCCGGAGATCGGTCGGTAGATCCCCGTGGTCCGCGCTTCTCCGCGTGGCTGACCACCGTGGTGCTCGCCGTGGTGTTACTCACCAGCGCATGGTGGTTGCTCGCGGCGCAGGCAGTCATCTTCGCGGTGAGCGCGTTCGCCGGGCTTCGCTTCAACGTGTGGGGCCAGCTCTACCGCCGCTTCGTCTCGCCTCGGCTGTCGCCGACCACGGAACGCGAATCGCCACAGCCGCTGCGATTCGCGCAAGGTGTGGGATTCGCGTTCGCGCTGATCGGCACGGCCGGATACGCCACCGGCGTCACGGCACTCGGAGTCACCGCGACTGCGCTGGCTCTGCTCGCGGCGTTCCTCAACGCCGCCTTCGGCTTCTGCCTCGGCTGCGAGACGTACCTCCTGCTGAGTCGGTTTCACCTGGTGGGCCGAGCACGCGATGAAGTACCGGTTGGAGTGCCAGTTGGAGTGACAACCGAACGTGAAAACTGAATAAGCAGGTGTTCGCATTTGACCAGAGAAATACCGGAAAGAGGAGAAACTCAATGAGCCGTGAAGACGTCCTGGTAACCACCGACTGGGCGGAGCAGAACCTCAACACCGACGGTGTCGTGTTCGCCGAGGTCGACGAGGACACCACAGCCTACGACGGCGGCCACATCACGGGCGCTGTGAAGATCGACTGGAAGACCGACTTGCAGGACGCGGTGCGCAGGGATTTCGTTGACAAGGCAGGCTTCGAGAAGCTGCTGTCCGAGAAGGGCATCGGTAATGACGACCTGGTGGTGCTCTACGGCGGTAACAACAACTGGTTCGCCGCGTACGCATACTGGTACTTCCGGCTCTACGGCCACCAGAACGTGAAGCTGCTCGACGGTGGCCGCAAGAAGTGGGAGCTCGACGGCCGCACGCTGTCCTCCGACGACGTGAAGCGCGCCGCGACCAACTACACCGCAACGGAACAGGACCGCACGCTGCGGGCGTTCCGCGACGAGGTCGTCGACGCGATCAACACGAAGAACCTTGTCGATGTGCGCTCGCCCGACGAGTTCTCCGGCAAGCTCATGGCACCTGCCCACCTGCCGCAGGAGCAGGCGCAGGTCGGTGGCCATATCCCCAGCGCGCTGAACGTGCCGTGGAGCAAGGCAGCCAAGGAGGACGGCACGTTCAGGTCCGACGACGAGCTGCGTGAGCTCTACAAGGACGCGGGCCTCGACGAGGGCAAGGCGACCATCGCCTACTGCCGTATCGGCGAGCGCTCCTCGCACACCTGGTTCGCACTGCACGAGCTGCTTGGCTACTCCGACGTCAAGAACTACGACGGTTCTTGGACCGAATACGGCTCGCTGGTCGGCGTGCCGGTCGCGACGGGCGCGTAGGCCCTCACCTCACCTCACCGAAGAGGAGTTACCGAATATGAATTCATGCGGAGCCCCCGAGCAGGCGTCGACGCTGCCTGCCAACGTCGACGTCGACAAGGAGATCGTGCTCGCGGGCAAAGTCACCGCCGCTGGTGAGCCGGTTGGCGGCGCATTCGTGCGGCTGCTCGACGCCGGCGGCGAGTTTACCGCCGAAGTGGTGTCCTCAACCGAAGGCGACTTCCGGTTCTTCGCTGCGCCCGGTGCATGGACCGTGCGCGCGCTGCACCGCAGCGGCAACGGCCAGGCGAGGGTGGAAGCAGCGGGCCCAGGGCTGCACGAGGTGGCCGTCGCGGTGGCGTGAGCCGTCCCAGCAGATGCGGTGAGGGCCCCGGGTGTTCGCATCCGGGGCCCTCACCGTCGGCGATGCGGTGCGCGATGCGCGGGGCATGGGCGATATTGTTGCCCGTGTGGAGTACTTCTTTATCGCCTTGCTGATCATCATGACAGTCGCCGTGGCTTGGTTCGCCTGCTACGTGGTCTACCGGCTGTTCTCCGACCGGCGCTGATCCGGACCGGCAGCAAGATGGCAGAGACGGGCAGCAGCGAAGCGGCAGTGGCGGCCGCCGCCGCACGTGCCGAACACACCCGTGGCCGCAACCTCCCACAGTTCGATGATCTGCCCGTACCAGCTGACACCGCGAACCTGCGGCACGGCGCTGATCTCAACAAGGCGTGCCTGGCACTGCTACCGCTGGTGGGCGTGTGGCGGGGCGAGGGCGAAGCAGGCTATCCGACGATCGACGGCCCTTACCGGTTCGGCCAGCAGATCACCTTCGCCCACGACGGCAGGCCGTTCCTGAGCTATGAGTCGCGAAGCTGGCTGCTGGACGCCGACGGCGCGGTGATCCGGCCAGCGGCCAGGGAGGTCGGCTGGTGGCGCCCGCAACCGGACGACACGATCGAGGTGGTGCTCAGCCATGTCACCGGCATCATGGAGATCTACTACGGCGCGCCGCGTAGCCAGACCTCGTGGGAAATCAGCACCGACGCGGTCGTGCGAACCGCCACAGCCAAGGACGTGACCGCGGCAAAGCGGCTTTACGGCATCGTGTCCGACGGCGGGCTCGCCTATGTCGAGGAGCGCGCGATGGTCGGGCAGCCCCTGCAGCCGCACCTCTCCGCGCACCTGCACCGCTTCGTCGGCTGACGCGCCTGTGGGGATGGGGCGCGATTACTGTTGGTACTCCGACTCGTAGAGCGTCGACAGTTCGTTGTGCAATTCGGCCGCATCGGGCAGCGACTTGCCGTCCAGGGTGTGCACCCGAGTGATCTTGCGAACCGAGGACGCCAGAAAAACCCCGTTGGCGGCACTCAAATCCTCGGCGCACACCGGTTCCGTCTTGCACGTCCAGCCTGCCCGCTCGGCGGCGCGGAACAACGCTCGCTGCGTTGTGCCGGGCAGGATGCCGATCTGCGGAGGTGGGGTACGCAGTGTCCGGCCGGATACCAGCAGCACGTTCGACGTCGGCCCCTCCCAAAGCGAGCCGTCGCTCGCGGTGAAAATCACCTCGTCCGCCCCGCGGCGCGCCGCCTCCCGCCCGGCGGCCATGTTCACCGCGTAAGACAGCGACTTGGCACCGAGCAGCAGCCACGGCGCGCGCTCGGCAAGCCCCGGATCTACGCCGCGTTCAAGCGTGATGGCGGACACCCCGGTCTCGCGCAGGTCGCGGACCCGCTGGGAGATCTCCATACCGAGCGCGAAACCCGTCGGCATGCCGTCGCCGCCCTCGACGCCTCTGGTGTAGACCAGCTTCAGTGCGAACTCCGGTGAGCCTGACCACTCGCCGATCACGGTCCGCACGCAATGGTCCCATGCCGCACGATCCGGCACCGGCAAGTCGAGCATGACCGCGGAGCGCACCAGCCGGTCAAGGTGCGGCCCCAGTTCTCGCGGCAGTCCCCTGGATATCAGGATGGTCTCGAATATCCCGTCACCACGTGTCAGACCTAGGTCTCCCACTCGTATTCGCGGAGTGTCCGGGTCGGCAACGGTCCCATCCAGCATCACCAGTACGCGCATGAGCGCGAGCGTACGCGTCAGCCGTACCATCGAGAATGTGGATATCGCACGCCAGGAGCCGGCACGGGCCGCACTGCGCACAACGCTGCACCAGCGCGGCTTGCGCATGACCCCGCAGCGGCAGCTGGTACTGGACGCCGTGCGGGAGTTGGGGCACGCGACGCCCGAGCAGATCTGCCACCGCGTGCAACGCACCGTGCCCACGGTGAACATCACCACGGTGTACCGGACCCTCGATCTACTGGACAATCTTGGCATGGTGCGGCATACCCATCTCGGGCACGGCGCCCCCACCTATTCACCCGACAAACACGAGCACGTGCACCTGATCTGTCACCGGTGTGACCGGATTGAAGAGGTTCCGCAGGAGCTACTCACCGGACTCTCGGGAACACTGTGCGAGCGCTACGGGTTCCAACTGGACGCGGGCCACCTGGCGCTGTCGGGTACCTGCGCCGATTGCGCCGCGACGGAAGGCTGCCATTGAATTCCGCACTACTAGACCTGCCTGGCGCCGTTGCGCCGCCGGAGGACTCCATCGATGCCGGGATCGCCTGGCACTACGGGGACCCATTCACCGAGCAGCGCGCCGCCGACCGTGCGGTCGCCGTCGTGGACCGCTCCAACCGGGAGATACTCGCGGTGCCTGGTGAGGACCGGTTGACCTGGTTGCACGCGTTGACCTCTCAGCACCTACTCGCGCTCGCGGAGGGTTCCGGGACCGAAGCACTGGTGCTCGACGCGCATGGGCATGTGGAGCACCACGTCGTCGCCGGGCATCACGGCGGCACGGTATGGCTGGACAGCAACCCCGGCTACGCCGCAGGCCTGCTGACCTACCTGGAGGCGATGCGGTTCTGGTCGAAGGTGGAGCCACACGACGCGACCGAGGACCTCGCCGTGCTCACGCTCCTCGGCCCAGAGACCGGTGGCGTCATCGATCTCCCCGAAACCGCATACGGCATACGGGCACTCGACGGAGGTGGCTTCGCGCGCAGGATGCCGTGGCCCGGCAAGGACTCCGTTGACCTGCTGGTGCCCCGCGATTCGGTGCTGGACTGGTGGCGCAAGCTCACCGGCGCGGGCGCGCGCCCAGCCGGGAGCTGGGCGTTCGAGGCGCTGCGGGTCGAGGCGCTGCGCGCGCGGCTCGGCGTGGACACCGACGAGCGGACCATCCCGCACGAGGTGAACTGGATCCCATCGGCGGTGCATCTGGACAAGGGCTGCTACCGCGGTCAGGAAACCGTGGCGAAGGTACACAACATTGGCAAACCGCCACGGCGGATGGTGCTGCTGCATCTCGACGGGTCGCCTGACATCGTCCCGGAGACGGGCGACCCGGTAATGCTCGGCTCGCGCACGGTAGGCAG
>JBOHEL010000085.1:0-13023 GCA_050700995.1 Sciscionella sp.
GAGCACCAGGAAGTGCTCACGGGGCGGCAGGTCAGGCAGGCTTGAGCTTCGCGGCCAACCTGGCGGGTGTCGGCCAGCGCACGTTCCATGCCCAGCCGAACTTCTCGAATACCCATATCCAGCGCGCCGAGACGTCGAGCTGGCCGCGCTGCACGCCGTGGCGGGCGCAGGTCGGGTCGGCGTGGTGCGAGTTGTGCCATGACTCGCCGAATGAAACAAGCGCCATCGGCCAGAAGTTCGCGGAGCGGTCGCGCGAGATGAACGGCCGG
The DNA here is from genome assembly GCA_050700995.1 of Sciscionella sp. Lineage (GTDB taxonomy): Bacteria > Actinomycetota > Actinomycetes > Mycobacteriales > Pseudonocardiaceae > JBOHEL01. The sequence continues at coordinate 270 of JBOHEL010000085.1, forward strand.
AAGCCGATCATGTGGCAGATCGAGTTCACCGACCAGGTCACGTGATGTAGCAACGCGACACGGACCAGCCCGGCCCAGAAGAACCCTGTCAGCGCGCCCCACAGCGACCAACTGATCAGGCCGCCCGCCAACGCGGGCAGCAGCAGCGTGGCAATGGTCAGGGTGGGGAAGTGCTTGTCCACCCGTGCGATGTCCTTGTCGGCCTGCAGATCGGGGGCGAAGCGCTTGGCGTTGGTCATCTCCCGCCCGAACAACCAACCCATGTGGGCATGCCAGAAGCCCTTGGCGAGCGCGACTGGCCCCGTGCCGAACAGCCACGGTGAATGTGGGTCGCCCTCTCGGTCGGAGAAGGCGTGGTGCCTGCGATGGTCGGCGACCCAGGTAATGACAGGTCCTTGCATCGCCATGCTGCCGAACACGGCGAGCGCGATTCGTAGCCCGCGTTTCGCCTTGAAGGCGCCATGGGTGAAATAGCGATGGAATCCCACGGTCACGCCGAGGCCGGTGAGGCAGTAGAAGAAGACAGCGAGTCCGACATCGACCCAACCGAGCCCCCATCCCCAGGCAAAGGGGATCGCTGCCAGCAACGCGAGCAGCGGTATCGCGGTGAACACCTTCACCAGCCAGGCCTCACCGGTGGATTGGTTCGCCCCCAAGATCGGCTGTGGAGCCCTCCTAGGGGCTGGTGCGGGGGCTTGCATGCTTGCTGTGATGACGCTGCCTCCCTGGTTTGCGTCGGTACTGGTATGCCGCCAGGGCCTGGAGCGACAGGTTTCAGTGTAATGGCGATTGCACATACTTTGAGTGAGCCAGATCACAGTCGCCTGGTGTTCGGTCGCGGTCGAGGCGGCCCCGGCGCCGAACGTCGCGCTGATGTCGCCTGCGCGGGTGCGCCTTTCCGCAGTTCGGCAGGGGTTTGAGCCGGTACTCGCAGCGCTGCGACCGTCGGCGGTAACGGTGTGGTTTGCCACCTGGTTGGCACGGTGCGCGTAACGAAGGTAACCGAAATGCGCGCAGGCGTACGGTGGTTCGATCACGCCACCGTCCGGCCCACGCCGGAGAGTGCCATGGCGGCAGCATACGAACGAGGACAACAGGAGACGGAGATATGGCGCAGGTGAAGGTGACGGCCGAGCGGACGGTTGGTGCGTCAGCAGCGAAAGTGAGCGGCGCGCTTGCCGACTACACGGAGACGAGGCCGAAGCTGCTCACCGACCAGTTCTCCGAGTACGAGGTCCGCGACGGTGGTAGCGGGGCAGGCACAACGGTGCACTGGAAGCTGCAGGCGACCCAGAAGCGGGTAAGGGACTGCCTGTTCGCGGTGACCGCGCCCGAGGAGAACACGCTGGTGGAGACCGACGCGAACTCCAGCATGGTCACCACGTGGACGGTGCGCGCCGCGGGTGAGGGCCGCAGCACGGTCGGCATCGAGACCACCTGGAACGGCGCTGGCGGCATCGGCGGCTTCTTCGAGAAGACGTTCGCGCCGCTGGGTATGCGGAAGATCTACGACGCGATGCTGACGAAGCTGGACGGCGTGGTGAGTGCTCAGGCCGACTGAACGCGGTCGATAGAGCGGGTTCAGTCCCAGTTGGGCCGGGGGCCGGTGTCTTCGGTGCCGGGAACGTACTGCTGTCAGTGGCTGGCGACCCGGCGATACCTGGCGACGGCGAGTGGCAGGAAGATCGCGATGATGGCGATCGAGCACAACGCCGAATAGAGCACGGCGTGGTCGACGGGCCAGCCGCTGGGGTGCGGGAATCCGGGTGGCGTGGCATTGCCGAACAGCTTGCGGGTGGCGTTGGCAAGCGCGGTGATCGGGTTCCAGTGCGCGATCGCCTTGAGCGGGCCAGGCATCCGGTCGGCGGAGACGAAGGCCGAGGAGACGAAGGTGACAGGGAACAGCCAGATCAGCCCCGCGCTCTGCGCTACCTCGACGCTGCGAGCGGCCAGCCCGATCAGCGCGCCGACCCAGGACATCGCGAAGGCGAACAGCAGCAACAGCAGGTAGGCGCCGATCGCGGCACCGACGCTGCCGTGGATGCGCCAGCCGACGAGCAGGCCGCACAGCGACATCACCACCAGCCCGAGCACGCTGACCACCAGGTCGGAACTGGTGCGCCCGAGGATCACGGCCAGCCGGGACATCGGCAGCGCCCGGAACCGGTCGATGATCCCCTTGTGCAGGTCGTTGGCGAGGCCGATCGTGGTGAAGGCCGAGTTGAACGCCACGGTCTGGGTGAAGATGCCGCCCATCAGGAACTCTCGGTATGCCGCGGGGTCGTTGCCGATACTGCCGCCGAAGACGTAGGCGAACAGCAGCACGAACATGATCGGCTGCACCGTGCTAGCCAGCAGCATGTCCGGGTTGCGACGAATGTTGATCAGATTCCGCCAGGTGATCATCCCACCGTCGCGGAAGATCCCGGTGAGCCCGCCCCTGGCGGGTACGAGCGTGTGTGTTGTCATCGGCTGGGCTCCCCCTCGGTTGGCTCGGCGGCGTGTCCGGTGAGCGAGAGGAACACGTCGTCGAGTGATGGTCGGTGCAGGCCGACGTCGAGCACCGTCACATGCTCGGCGTCCAGCCGACGCATTGTCTCCATCAAGGCCTTCGCCCCGACCTCGACCAGCACGGAGGCGCGCATGGCCTGCTCGTCGACGGCAGGTGTGTCGGAGCCGACGTCCGCTAGTGTCGCGGCGACCGTCCGCAGGTCAGCGGCGTTCGCGACGACGAGTTCCAGCCGCTCCCCGCCGACTGTCGATTTCAACGTGTCCGCGGTACCACTCGCGATCACCTTGCCGTGGTCGATCACCACGATGGTGTCGGCCAACTGGTCGGCCTCTTCCAGGTATTGCGTGGTGAGCAGCACCGTGGTGCCGTCGGCGACGAGCTCACCGATCACCTGCCAGGTGTCGAGCCTGCCGCGCGGATCGAGCCCCGTTGTCGGCTCATCGAGCATCACCACCGGCGGTTCCGCCACCAGCGCGCCCGCGAGATCCAGCCGCCTGCGCATCCCACCGGAGTAGGTCTTGGCAGGCCGGTCGCCCGCGTCGCCGAGGCCGAAGCGCTCGATGAGTTGCCTGGCGCGCGTGACACAGTGCTTGCGGGGAAAGCCGTAGAGCCGCCCGACCAGGAAGAGGTTCTGGTAGCCGGTGAGGTGCTCGTCCACCGCGGCGTACTGACCGGAGGTACCGATCGAGCGGCGTACGGCGTCCGGCTCGGCGACCACGTCGTGGCCTGCCACCCAGGCGCGACCGGAGTCGGGGCGTAGCAAAGTGGTCAGCACGCGGACAGCGGTGGTCTTTCCTGCGCCGTTCGGGCCGAGCAGGCCGAGCACCGTGCCCGTCGGGATTTCCAGGTCGATGCCGTCTACCGCGCGCGTCGAGCCGAAGGTCTTCACGAGGGCTTCGGTGCGCACCGCGACCCCTGTCGGTGCGGGCATAGGTGCCTCCGGGCACTGCGTAGTGGTTGGAGATGCAGCTATCTTGTTCGCAAAGATACTTAATCAGCGAGGAAGATGCTAGCTCCCACTCGCGTCTCCGCCCGAGTTTAGGCAGGTTCACCGACAGTTTCGGCCCGATTTTTCTGCCTGCGCAGCGGTACCAGGTTGAAGGCCCATGCCAGCAGTGCGGCGGCGAGGAAGGAGAACAGCGATGCGCTCATCCAGGAGGCCGTCGTGAAGTGCAGCGCACCGGCGAGGTCGATCCACATTCGAGACCACGCTCCGAGCTCACCGGGGTTGATGAGCTGGTAAACCGCGAGTCCGAGGACCCAGGCCAGCAGCATGCGCCAGCGCGAAGGGGCGCGCTGCGAGAGGTCCCACCGGCTGCGGCTGACGAAGTAGTCCGCTGCCAGCACCCCGAATAGTGGCACGAACACCGAGCCGATCACGGTGAGGAATCCCGCGTACTGGCCGATGTTCATCGTCAGCGCCAGCACCGTGGTCAGTGCGCCGACGCCTATCGTGAGGATGCGGCGGTCGGTGCGCGGCAGCAGGTTCTGCAGCGAGACCCCTGTGGAGTAGGTGTCGGCGAAGGACTGGTCCACCTCGCGCAGCACGAGTATGCCGAGGAAGAGCGCGCCCAAGGGCACCGCGAGGAACGGTGTGTAGGGGTGGTTGGTGCTGCCCGCCTGCACCAGCACAAGCAAGCCGAGCAGGTAGCAGAGGACTTGCGAGACGGAGTACCCGACGGTGGCCGACGCGAACGCGCCCTTCGTGGTCTTGGCGTGGCGCGAGTAGTCTGAAGCCAGCGGGATGAAGGACACCGCCACGGCCAGCGCGGCGTCAGAGCCTGCCCAGAAGCCGCGCCATGACCCGGTCGTGAGGTCCGGCAACGGCTGCCGCAACACCTGTACGAACAGGTAGATCATCGAGATCGCGACGGCCACCGTCACGTAGCGGCGCAGCACCCGGATCGCGCCGAGCGGCCAGATCGTCAGCACCGTGGTGAGAACCCCGGTGACCAGTACGTACAACCAGCGCGGACCACCGCCGAACACCGCGTCAGCACCTTGCGCGATCGCCAGCAGCTCGAAGGTGCCCCAGCCGATGAGTTGCAGCACGTTCAGCGCTGTCGGTAGATAGGAAAGCCGCCCGCCGAACAGCCCCCGCAGCAGCACCATCGACGGTGCCTGCTTGCGGGCGCCCGGGATCGCGGAGAGCCCGAGCATGATGCTGCCGAGCACCGTGCCGACCATCGTCGCGGCGATGGCGGCGAAGACAGACAGCCGCGGTACCCCTGCCGGCATCAGCACGGTGGCTGCCCCGGTGAAGCCGAGCAGGCTCACGCCGAGGTTTGCCCAGAACGCACTCTGATCGACGCCGCCGAGGGTGCGGGGTGTCGGCCCGTCCAGCGTCTTCGCGACCTCGAATGTCTGCTCGCGTGCCGCCGTCTTGGTGCCCATCACTGCTCCCTACGCCGGCATTACCCGGTCAGGTTCCAGCGGTCGACGGCGCACATGCCGTCCTCTCAGCCCGGTGCACCCGAGCTCCCGCGTGTTGGCTTCGACAGCCAACTGTACGGCAAGGTGTTGGCATGGGTTTCTGTGAGCGGGCGTGGCAGCACACCGACAAGTTGCGTGCGGCGATGATCGACCTGCCTTTCAACCGAGAGCTGGCGGCAGGAACGCTGTCGCGGGAGCGTTTCCAGCACTATCTGGTGCAGGACGCCCGCTACCTCGTCGCCTTCGCCAGAGCACTGGCATCGGCCGCGGCGCGGGCGCCCGAGGCCGAGGATGTGGCGTTCTTCTCCGGTGCGGCGCGGGAGGCGATCGTGGTGGAGCGCGAGCTGCATGCCGGGTATTTCGCCCGATTCGGGCTCTCGGCGGCGAATGTCGATTCGCTCGAAACGTCGCCGACCTGTCTCGCCTACAGCAGCTATCTGCTGGCGACGGCGCAGGCCGGCTCGTATCAGGAGCTGATCGCCGCGCTGCTGCCGTGTTTCTGGGTCTACCACGAGGTTGGCGCACAGATCCTCGACAGCGGGCCCGCCGAGGACAACCCGTTTCACGCGTGGATCGACACCTACGTGGATGAGGAGTTCGGCCGTGCGGTTGCGAGTTGCCGGGACGCCGTTGACCGGGCGGCGGAAGGGGCGGAACCCTCGACCCGCGCCAGCATGCTTGCCGCGTTCACCCGAGCGACCGAGTACGAGTGGATGTTCTGGGACAGCGCCTACCGGCTGGAATCCTGGCCCACCGTCGCACTGCGCGCAGCCCCGTAACCCTCCGCATCGGCGTTTCGTCGACGACACGCCAATGGACGGCTTGCGCTGTCGTCTACTTTGCGATACAAAGTAAATAAGTTTGCAGCGCAAAGTTGTTTGCGTAGGAGGAGCCGACGATGACTACCGACAAGCGGAATCCGGGCCTGTCGGCCGAAGACGTGCCGCTCTCGGCGCACGACTCGCTGGCGCTGATCGAGACCGTGCGAGAGCAAGCCTGCGAGAGCCTGGGTGTCCACCCGGCGCCGATCTTCGGCATGTGGGGCGTGGCCTTCCTGTTCGGCTGGGGCGCCTGCTACCTGGCATCTCCTGGGGGGCCGGGGCCGTTCCTGCCGATGTGGCTCGCTGGGGTGATCATCGCCGTGCTCTACCTCGCGGCCATCGCGGTGCCGATCGTGCAGGGCGTCCGTTCTGGGCGAGGCGTGAGCGGTCCATCGCGGGCGGTTGGGGCGATGTACGGGTGGAGTTGGACGCTGGGCTTCGCCGCGCTCGCCGCGATCAACTTCGGGCTGATGCGCCACGGCCTTGACGACGAGACGATCTCGCTGTTGTGGTCGGGCGGCGCACTGCTGGTCGTCGGACTGCTCTACCTGGCGGGCGGGATGTTGTGGCGGGACACCGTCCAGTACGCGCTCGGCGTATGGATGCTGATCACCGGTGCAGGCAGCGTGTTCGCGGGTATGCCTGGGGACTTCCTGGTGCTCGCGCTCGCCGGTGGTGGCGGTTTCCTGGTGCAGGCGGGCTATTACCAGTTCGTCCGCCGGGGCGGGAAGTTGTGAGCACCCAGAGCCTTCCCGAGTTGGACCCTGTGATCCACGCGCAGGCTCGACTCCGGGTCACGGTGGCGCTGGCCGCGTTGCCCGCAGGCGACCGCATCACCTTCCCTCGGCTGCAGGAGTTGCTCGATATGACCGCAGGCAACCTCTCGACACACCTGCGCAAGCTGGAAGACGCGGGATACGTGGAGATCGCCAAGACCCACCGGCGGCGCACCCCGGTCACCCAGGTCGCGCTGACCGAGCCAGGTCGGCGTGCGTTCGCCGCCTACCAGGCGGCGCTGCGGGCACTGATGAACGGAACCGAACTCCCCCAGGAAGGTGCGTCATGACGACTACCAGCGAGCGTTCCCGGTCCCGGGAACATATGGGACGCGCCGAGATGCGTGGCCGCGCCGCCGGGGTGTTCCTCTTGAGCTACTTCTCCCTCGCCTGGGCGGGGTGGGGCCTGTCGGGTGCCGCGCGAGTGGTAGCGACGCCGGTGCTCATCGTGACGGTGTTGCTCTGTGTCGCGACGGTGTTCGGCGGCGTCCGGATGTTCCGTGCAGGCAGTGCGTTGCCTGCCGAGCCAGGCCGAGCTGGGGTAAACCGGCAGTTTGGCCTGGTGGTCGCTGCGGAGTTCGTCGGTATCGGCATCGTGGCGGGCGTGCTCGGTGCGACCGGGCATGCACTCTGGATCCCCGCCGTCGTCTGTGCCGGGGTCGGATTTCATTTCCTCCCACTGGCGCGGCTTTTCCACCTGAGGATGTATTACGTCACAGGGTGGCTGCTAGTGCTGATCGCGGTCGCGACCGTGGTGGTCGTGCCGCTCGCGCAGGCATCCGAGGCGCTGTGGCGAATGGTGCCCGCGTTCGGTGCCGCGATCGTGCTGTTCGTCACCACCCTCGCGCTGCTGCACAGCCGCAGGAGGGCTGGTTGACGGCTGCCGATCCTGGGTACCTAGCCGGTATGGATGCGGTACCAGAGCTGACATTGAACAACGGCGTGCGGATCCCGCAGCTCGGCTACGGGGTGTACAAGCTGCCGCCGGAGGAGACGGAGCGCGCGGTGGGTACCGCGATCGAAGCGGGATACCGCAGCATCGACACCGCGAAGCTGTATCGCAACGAGCGCGAGGTCGGCAAGGCGGTCGGCGCGTCAGGCGTGCCGCGTGAGGAACTGTTCGTCACCACCAAGCTGTGGAACGACGAGCACGGCTACGAGGCCGCGCTCGCCGCGTTCGAACGCAGCCGGGGAGAGCTCGGGTTGGATTACCTCGACCTGTATCTGATCCACTGGCCAGTGCCATCTCTCGACCGCTACGTCGAGACGTGGAAGGCGTTGCAGAAGCTGCTCTCCGACGGCAGCGTGCGGGCGATCGGGGTTTCGAACTTCCAGCCGGTTCACCTGCGGCGCCTGATCGAGCAAACCGAGATCGTGCCCGCGCTCAATCAGATCGAACTGCATCCTCAGCTGCCGCAGGAGGAATTGCGGGCTTTCCACGCCGCGCACGGGATCGCCACCGAGGCATGGGCGCCGCTCGCGCGGGGCAGCATGTTCAGCAATTCCACGATTGCAGGCCTTGCGCGGAAATACGGCAGAACGCCAGCGCAGATCATATTGCGCTGGCACCTACAGCGGGGCACCATCGCGATCCCGAAGTCCGCGACACCGTCGCGTATCGCGGCCAACTTCGATGTGTTCGGCTTTGAACTTGCCGCCGACGACATCGCCGCGATCAACGAACTTGACACCAATCACCGCACCGGCTTGCACCCCGACGGCATGTGAGCGTGCATCGCGGGAGCGCGTCGCCACATTCCAGAAGCCAGCGTCTCAGGACCGCAGCAGTTCCAGTACCGCCGCGACCACGAGCTCTCCGCCGTCCGGGTCGAACATGCTCGACAGCGCCTCGTATACCCCCGCCGCATGGCCGTAGGAGTCGGCCAGATAGCCGAAATACCCGTCGGTGTAACCAATAACGCGGGTGTCCTGGAACGGGCTGCCCGCTCTGATCGCGAATCCGTAGGACGCGAACGGTTCCACCGGAAGGTGTACCCATGCGACCCCGCCGAGCGTCACCACACTGATCGGCAACTCCACCGATGACGGCACACCGGCGGCGACCATTCCGGCCTGCAACAGCGCGCCCTCGTACCTGGTGCGGGCGATCCTCGCCGCGGGGTCATCGTGCTGAGCGAACTGCTGCCTTGCGGCCCCGGCTTCCGCCAGTTGCTCGGCCGCGTCCGCTTCGCTCGGCAGCGCTCGGGTCGGCACCTGTGCCACCGACCGGCGCACCCGCGGCGCGCTGCCTCCCAGCGCCTGGCTATCGGCCAGCGACCGCAGCACCGAACTCGCCAGCAACTTGCCATGACGCTCGGATTCGGCGAAGGTCTGCGCGTGCCGGGTGAAGCGGGTGCTGGCATCGCCTGCGGCGCCTTGCAGGAAGGCGACCGCACCGCCTCCGGTTCCCTCGCTGATCAGCCGCCGCGCCGTGCTGGGATAGTCGGCGGAGTACCGCAGATTGTCGTATCCGAGAACCGTGGGATGGCAGGCATAGTCAAGCAACATCGCCACCGTCGATTCGTCTTCGGCGTGCACCGTGAGCGCGCCAGCGGTGGCATCGTGGGCCCCCGTCGGGACATACCGGTTCCCGCCGACACCGACATCCGGCGCGACGGCCCATTCGACGGTCACCGGGACAGGAGCCAGCCGTGCCGCCGCACCGCCAATCGCCGCCACCAGGCGGTCAACCGCAGCGGTATCCATAGTGGACGGTGCTGGTGGTAGCGGCCGGAACCACGTCGCCGGCCCGGAATGCGTGTGCGAGCAGCACACCAGCACGGCATCGGCATGGATACCGCAGCCCTCGGCAACTGCGGCCCTGATGCGCCCGGCGGTCGCGGTGTCGATGCACAGCGCGTCCAGTGCCACCCAGCAGACTTCGCCGGAGCCGGTCAGCAGCAGCAGGCTCGCGGTCAGTGGATCGTGGGTGCCGGTCGCGACGGCATCACCGCGTGCCAGGTACCCGGCGAGCGGCGCGCCTTCCGGCGGCGTCACATCGACGGAGGTGGCAGCGCCGTGTGGCATCAGCGATCAGCTGCCCACACCGCGCGCCGCTTCCCGCAGCGTCGCCGCCACGTCCATGACTCCTGCCTTCCCGGCGTGTACCGCGGTCGCCGCCAGATCCTCCGCGGTCTCGGCCGCGCTTGTCAGCACTTCCAGTGCCATCGGCAGGTTCAGCCCTGACACGAGTTGCAGCGTGGGATCCGCGAGCGCCAGCGCACCGACCGCGTTCGAGGGACTGCCGCCCATCAGGTCGGCGAGCACGAGTGCCTCACCGCCCTCGGACCCGAGCTGCCGCAGCGCAGCGCGCACCTCCTCGGCGAGCCGCTCGGTACTGCCGTCGGGCGGCAATGACACGGTGGCGAGGCAGGGTTGCTCGCCGAGGATCATCTCGATCGCACCGCGGACACCTTCTGGATAGCTGCCGTGCCCGATGAGCACCACCGGGATCGCCGCCATCAGGAACCCGCCCCCGGCAGCTGCTTCGCGAACCAGCCGACGCCGCCGAGCGCCAGCCCTATGATGAACACGACCACGATCGCCCAGATCGGGTTGAGATTGAACTTGCGCAGCAGGAAGTAGATGAACGCCGTCAGCGCCACCGGAAGCAGGTACGGCAGGATCGCGTCCAGCTGGTCCTGCACCGGGACTTTCTGCGTGACCACCTTGTGCGCTCCGGTCGCGGTGGTCGTGGTGATCTTCTGCTGATATGTCAGCGTCGTCACCATCTTGACGATCGACGGTATGAAGCCGCCGAACACGATCAAGCCGAGGATCGTCGCGCCCTCGCTGACTTTCTCGAACGAACCGCTCGCCATTCGGATGGCGAAGTTCTTGCCCTGCTTGTACCCGAGTCCGAACTGCCAGCGCCGCACCAGGAAGTACGGGATCAGTACGAGGATCGCGGCCAGGATCGGACCGATCACCTTGCCCTGGATCGCCCAGCTCGCGCCGATGGTGAAGATGATGCTGTTGTACAGCGCGAAAGTGATGGTGTCGCCGATGCCTGCCATCGGCCCCATCATGGCGACCTTGACGCCGTCAGCCGAGCTTTTCGAGCCGGACTCTTCCAATGCGATTGTGGTGCCGAGGATCAGTGGGCCACCGATAATCGGCGAGGTGTTGAAGAAGACCAGGTGTCGCTGCAGGCTTTCCCGGAACCCGGCCTCGTCCCGATGTAGGTGACGCAACACCGGGGTCATCGACCAGCAGAACCCCAGCGCCTGCATGCGCTCGTAGTTCCAGGAGATCTGGAAGGTCCAGAAGTAGCGCCAGAACGCCCTCGCGAGTACCCGCTTGCTCAGCGCCACCGACGACTGCGTTTCTTGCGGCCGAGTCACCTGCTCGGTAGGAGCTGCGGTCTGTTCAGGCATCGCTGGCGTCCCCTTCGTTGCGTGCGTGCTGTGGCGAGCTGACCGTGCTCGTCGGCGGCGGGCCGGGTGGTGGCGGAGTTGCCTGCGCGGCCTGCGGTTCCGGGCGCTTCAGCGTGACGAACATGATCGCGATGGCGATCCCGAACAGTGCGATGCCGATCAGCGACACCTTCATGTATGCGAACAGCACGTAGCCGATCAGCAGCATGTACCAGTACCGGCGGACCGGTAGCAGCTTGAGCAGCATGGCGAAACCGACGCACGGCAGGATCGCTCCGACCAGGCCCATGCCGTTGGTGAACCACGCGGGGATGCCGTTCTCGATGGTGGTGACGACGGCGCTGTTGAGGAAATAGGCGGCGAGGAACGTGGGGATCGCCCGCACCGCCGCCCAGGGTATGAAGGCCGTGAAATGCAGCCAGGTCATCTCGCGGGTTCGGCCCTGCATCGCCGCGCGGTCCGCGCGGTGGATCCAGAACGTCGGGAGGAACCGGCCGATCGGGTCAAGCGCGGTGAGCAGGATCGCGGCAGGCGTGCCAAGCCCGATGCCGATGGCGAGCTGGTGGGTGAAGTCGCCTGGGCTCACTGCCGCGAGCGCGGTGCCGATGATGGCGCCCGTCGTGAAGTCAGGCGTAGTAGCGCCGCCGTAGGTGTAAACACCGAGGAATGCCAGCTCCAGCGTGCCCCCGATAGCCATGCCCAGCGGCATGTTGCCGATGATGAGGCCGGCGACCGTGCCCGCGATCAGCGGCCTGCTGGCGTAGATCAGGGTCGGTCCGAGCGTGTCGTAGATGCAGTAGATAGTCCACAGCGTGAGCGCAAGTGCGATGAGCATTCGACCGCCCCCACCTTCCCGTTTCCTGCCGAGTGTATGGACTAGACCAGTGGTCCAGATCACAGGCAGGTTAACACCGTCGAGCGTTCAGTCAAGACGGGCAAACGGGTATTTCGTGAGCGGCTTACATCTTCTTCTTCGTCAGCAACCGAAGGAAGTCGTTGTCCCGGTCGGTTGGCATCATCTGGCTGTGCAGAGCACCTGCCAGTTCGGCGATCATCCGGTAGGTCGAGGCGTCTTCCCGCGTCACCGAGATCGACCTGGTGACCATGGTGAACTTCGTGCCCGGCCGGGGAGCCTGGTTGCCGACGTTCACCTCGGTAGGCCGCAGCCCGCCTTCCAGCAGCCGCTGCGCGTCGGCGGGGAACTTCGCCAGGATCATGATCGTCTCGCCCGCGGACTCCGGGGCAAGGCAATGCGCCAGGGTCTCCTCGATTGAGAGCACGGAGGTGCGGACACCGCGCGCGGCCTGCGGCAGCAGCACCTTCTGGAAGTCGTCGCTCGCAACCTCGTCATTGCTGACGATCAGATGGTTCGCGCCGATCGTGCCTACCCACGCGACAGTGACCTGACCGTGAATGAGCCGGTTGTCGATCCGCATGTGCTTCACGGTCATCCGCTTGCTCCCCTCGCTTGTGGTCTAGGCCACGGTACTCGCCAAGGCTGCGGGCCAAAATCTCGTTGCACGATCGGGTGGAACGCGCATAGCGTGGCGGTACACGGGAAAGGAGGTGGTCCACAGGTGAAGATTCTGAGGACGCGTGAGGTGACTGTCCGCTAGGAAGTCACACCCGGATACGCGCCGGCGTGTGAGCGTCTGACGCGAATTTCGAGCAGTTACCCGACCCCCGGAGCCCTCGGATCTGGTCCTGCCAGGGCCTGCGTCAGCAGGAGCCGCTCCGGGGGTCGCTCACGTCGCGGTGGGGAAGCCGCCGACCGCTCTCTCGTAACCCGCGGCCACCCGCAGGCACATGGCGTCGTCGAAGCGCCTGCCAATAATC
>JBOHEL010000086.1:0-12963 GCA_050700995.1 Sciscionella sp.
GACCGGAGCAGTCGGTGGCTGGGTCGCAGCGGCAAGGATGGCGGCAAGCAGTTCGGTCGGCTGGATCCCGCTGGTTATCTGGGCCGCGGCGGTCGAGCCGGCCGACGTCCCGATGGTCAGGTCGGCCTCGGTCACATCCAAACCGGCCTCAAACAGGCCGGCGATGACGCCGATCTCCCACGCGTTGCCTGTCGATCCAGCACCGCCGAGGACCAACGCTCGCTCGCTCATGACCAGCCACCTTAGGCAGCCTCAACACCGACAGCAACGGAATTTCGCAGGGTCGGGAGTCGAGTTTCATGAGCAACTGCTATCACTGATCACGGATGTAGCCGTGCCTCAAACGTTTAGCAGCCGGTCGGGCCGACCTCGTCGGCGATCGGGATCCACTGGCTCAGCGCGGCCTGTTCCGCGGCCTCGGGCTTGCCGGTGCGCTCGACACGTCGGTTGGGTACCGGTGCGGTCTCGCTGATCACCGAAGCGGTGATGGCCTGGCACGCGGCCCGGGGCGTGGTGTGAGGCTGCCGTGGTGACCGGTACCGACCACGACCGCCGCGCAGCTGAATCCGGACTACCCGAAGGTGATGGAAACACAGCGTGGGTGTTGGAGATCTTCCACTGTCACAGATTGTGCTGGCGCGACAACGGCTTCGGCCTTTGGTCGAGTGGCTGTCCACGACCGTATCGGCCTGCTGGTTGTCGGCCGGGACATACTGCCTCTTCTGATGTCGATGTGGGGCAGCGGCTGTCTGCGGTCGCACTGTGCTGCTTCACCCGCAGCGGCGACACCGCAAGGAGGCTGGCACGCCACCACTCGCCGCTGCCGCTGCTGGCGTTCACGCCGCAGCGGTCGGTGCGCATGCAGCTTGCGCTCACCTGGGGTGTGGAGGGATTCGTCGGTGCCGCCGGTCGTCACCGACGAAGAGATGGCCACGCAGGTGCAGCAGGCGTTGCTGTCGACAGGATGGTGCGCGTACGGCGACGCCGTTGTAGTGGTGTCCGGTACCCCGTCCGGAGCGCCGGGATCGACCAACACGCTCCGGTTGTGGCGCGTCGGCGATCGGATCTCCTGACGATCGGTGTCATCGAACGGCGCGGCTATCCCGGTAGCGGGAGAACTTCGACCTCGGTACTGCCGGAATCCGGTGGCAGTACCGCGAGCACGTCGGCGGCGGCAGGTGCCCAAAGGCTTCCGGGACGATCATGGCCGACCCTTTTGATAGTGCCCCCGTCCCGCACGGCCGCGATCAGGGTGGTGTCTCGCGGATGCGGCGTGGGCGGCTTGCCGTCGCCGAATACCGAGGTGATGACCTTTGCCGGTCGCCGCCCGGCGAGCGTACCGAGCAGCGGGCCGAGCAGCGTGAGGGCGGCGACCAGCGCGGCGTAGGGATTGCCGGGCAGCCCGACGACGAAGTGGCCGTCGGGAAGGACGGCGAGCAGTTGGGGATGCCCTGGGCGGCACGCGACACCGTCGATCACGATGTCGGCGCGGCAGGCGCGCAGTGTCGCCCGCAGATGGTCCGCGGTTCCGGCCGATGTCGCGCCACATACCGCGATAACCTCGCCGTCCGCCGTGGCGAGTGCGTCGGCCATGGCGTCCTGGCGGTCGGGCAGGTGCTGGTATGCCGAGGTGGCGCCGCCCGCTTCGGCGATGATGCCGGGCAACATCGGGCCGATCGCGTCCCGCACCATGCCCGCCATCGGTGGGCCGCTGAAGAGCAGCTCGTTGCCGGTGACGGCGACGCCGACGCGGGGCCTCCGGTGCACGTCGAGCACGTCGTTCCCGACGCCCGCGGTCAGGCCCACTACTGAGGGGGTCACCACGGTGCCGGTGGGCAGCAGTATTTCCCCGGCACCGAAGTCCTCGCCGCGGCGACGGATATGTGCTCTGCCGGTCGGTGTCGCGGACACCTCGTCGCCGGTCCGCACGCTGCGCTCGAACGGAATGACCGCATCCGTTCCGGTGGGCACTTCGGCGCCGGTGCCGATCTCGGCGGCCTGCCCAGATCGCAGGGGCGCGATCGCGGCGTCCCCGGCGAGCACCCTGCCCAGGACGGTCCACGGCCCGCTACCGGCGACCGCGTAACCGTCCATCGCCGCGATATCGCAGATCGGCTGTGGGGCGCGGGATTGTAGCGGAGCGGCAAGCGCGCAGCCAAGAGCTGCCCCGAGGCCGACAGGACCGCACTCGAGCGGGTTCGCGACGTCCCTAGCGATCTGGCGAGCTTTCGACCAGGCGATACGCATGGAGCTGCTCCTCATCCGCGTAACCGGCACGTCACTGTGAGGCTGGACACGCGCTTATGAACATGCTATACAGACTACCTCATACAGTATGCAATTAGGCCAGGGTGAATGCCATGTCCGAGCCACAAGCGCCAGCGGCGATTCGCTGGGTCCGTGATGTACACGGCCGTAACTATCGTGTTGGCGAGACCGACCGCGATCTGCTCGGTCATCATCGAAGTTGGGTGATGGCCGCGGCATGGCTCGCGATGCTCGCGGTCAGCGCGACTCAGTACGGGTACGGCGTGCTGGTGCCCACTCTCGTACGCACCGATGGATGGGGCATGCGGGCAGCCTTCTGGGGCCTCGCCATCTGGGTGTGCTGTCACGCCGCGGCCCTCGTCGGCCTGATGTGGCTGCGCGGCCGTGCGCGGTTCGCATCTGCCAGGGTCGTGGCGATCGGCGCGGTGATGTGCGCGCTCGGTCTTGTGACGCTGGCACATTCCGGTGGCGGCGTGGTGATGCTGCTGGGTTACGGCGTGGTTGGCGGTACCGGAGCAGGTCTGGTCTACGGGGCATGCCTCGCGTCGGTGGCCAGCTGGTATCCCGACCGGCCTGCCCGCGTGGGGCTGGCAAGCGGTGCGTTCGCCTACGGCGCGATCCCGTTCATCATCGTCGCCGGCTTCGCTACCGACCTGACGCGGCCGCTCGATCTCACCGCGATAGGTCTGCTGGTGGTCATCGCGGGGTGTGCCACGGTGCTGCGCGACGCGCCACCGCATTGGTGGCCGGCGCATCTCGATCCGCGGCAGTGGGCGGTCGACAAGTCGCTCAATCCTGCGCTGCGGAGCAACCGGCCCGCCAACCGCAGGTACTCGCCTGCTCAACTGCTGCGGTGCTCGGCGACCCGGCTTATGTACCTCCTGGTGATCTGCGCGTCCGCGGTGGCACTGTTCGATACCGGATACCTCGCGGTGTTCGCGGTGAACAGTGGTTGGGGCCTGCCGTGGGCCGCCGGCATCGTGGCAGCCTTCGCGGCTGGTAGCGGCACGGTGCGGGGTGTCGCGGTCCGGGTGAGTCAACGTACCGGGGCGCGCGCACTCGCGCAGCTGGCGCTGTATGTGTGCGCGGCCTCGCAGCTGGTGTTACTCGGTGCGGGCGAGCACCAGTTGCTAGCGGTATTTCTCGTTGCTGCCTGCGTTGCGGGTATGAGCGGCGGCGTCGGCTACGCACTGTTGCCCGGATTGGTCGACACCCATTTCGGAGAGTCCCCTGGCCTGCCCAATTTCGCGGTTGTCTATTCCGCTAAGGCCATCGGTGGCGTGGTTGGCATCGGGTTGGCGGGCTTGATCGTGATTCCCAACGCCTATCCGGTCGGCTTGGCGCTGGCATGTGCGCTCTGCCTGGTGGGTGCGGTCGCGGGGCGCCTGCTGCGGCGCCCCGGCCTGCCCGCTCTCCCGCTACCGGGCGGGGTCCCCGTGCGAACCGCGCGGTGACAAATGCCTGAGCAGATAACCGAAGTGGTGACGAATTGGGACGCGTGACGAAACTGTTCCGGGTGCAGCGGGTCGTGGACGGCACCGTGACGGCGAGGCCGGACACGCTGGTAGCCGAGGAGCCACTGGAGATACGGGTGGCGGGCAAGCCGTTGTCGGTGACGATGCGGACGCCGGGTAACGATTTCGACCTCACTGCTGGGTTCCTGCTCAGCGAGGGCGTCGTCGCGGCGGGTGAGGACATTGCGGCTATCCGCTACTGCGCGGGTGCGGTGGCAGACGGTACCAACACTTACAACATTGTGGATGTGGCACTGGCCGAAGGCGTCGCGCTGCCCGATCCTTCGATTGAGCGGAATTTCTACACCAGTTCCTCCTGCGGGCTGTGCGGCAAGGCCAGCCTCGACGCGGTGCGCGGCACGACACGGTGGCCACTCGGTGACGAAGGTGAGCTACTCACCCCCCAGACGCTGCGGCTGCTGCCCGGCAGGCTGCGCTCGGCGCAGCGGGTGTTCGATCGCACCGGCGGCCTGCATGCCGCGGGCCTGTTCGACGCCGCGGGTCACTTACTGTGCCTGCGTGAGGACGTTGGGCGACACAACGCCGTTGACAAGGTGGTGGGCTGGGCGCTCGGCGCTGACTGTGTGCCACTGACGGGCACCGTACTGATGGTAAGTGGGCGCGCGTCGTTCGAACTGGTGCAGAAGGCGACCATGGCGGGCATCCCGATGCTCGCCGCGGTATCCGCGCCGTCTTCGCTGGCAGTGGAGCTGGCGCGGGAGATGGGCCTGACCTTGGTCGGCTTCCTGCGCGGGGCGTCGATGAACGTGTACGCGGGCGGTCATCGGCTGGGTTTACGTGAGGAGTCTCTCAGTGAAATCGCACTGGTGGTGGGCAGGTGAGCCGATGTCGCAGATTCTTTCAGGTTTCTTGCCTCGGTGGGTGGACAACCGCTCATCTGAGGCGTAACTATATGTCTACCCCATACGGTATGCAATCTACACGGCAGGCGATGGACCGCAGGACAACGGAGTCATCGGATATGGGGCAGTGGCGCCCGAACCGCGTGCGCCGAGCGTGACGTTAAGGAGTTGACCAGCAATGGCGCGGACAGCGACTGAGACCGCCGCAGCGGAAGCCGCGGGTAATGGTGTCGCGTCGAGCGTGACCCAGCGGGACGAGCAGCCCAAATCGATTTCCGGTGGGCACCTGGTGGCGAAGGCGCTCAAGGCTGAGGGCATCGACACGATCTTCACCCTTTGTGGTGGGCACATCATCGATATCTACGACGGATGTGTTGACGAGGGCATCGAAGTGGTCGACGTCCGCCATGAGCAGGTCGCCGCGCATGCCGCAGATGGATACGCGCGACTGACCGGCCGCCCTGGCTGTGCCGTAGTCACGGCGGGCCCGGGCACCACCGACGCGATCACCGGGGTGGCCAACGCGTACCGGGCGGAGAGCCCCATGCTGCTCATCGGCGGCCAGGGCGCGCTGACTCAGCACAAGATGGGTTCGCTGCAGGACCTCCCGCACGTCGACATGATGAATCCCATCACCAAGTTCGCCGCGACCGTACCTTCGACCGCGCGGGTGGCTGACCTCGTGTCGATGGCGTTTCGGGAGAGCTACCAGGGTGCGCCAGGGCCGTCGTTCCTGGAGATCCCACGGGATGTACTGGACGCCAAGGTGCCCGTGGACCAGGCGAGGATTCCCGAGGCGGGGCATTACCGAGCGAGCACGCACAGCGCGGGGGACCCGGAAGCGATCGAGCGGCTGGCGGATCTGCTCGCACACGCGGAGAAGCCGGCCATCCTGCTGGGCGGGCAGGTGTGGACAACGCGCGGTACTGACGCGGCGATCGAGCTCGTGCGCACCCTCAACATCCCCGCATACATGAACGGCGCGGGCCGGGGCACGCTTCCGCCCGGCGACCCGCACCACTACCAGCTCTCCCGCCGGTACGCCTTCAACAACGCCGATGTGCTGGTGATCGTCGGTACCCCGTTCGACTTCCGGATGGGATACGGGCGCAGGCTTTCCGCGGACGCCACCGTCGTGCAGATCGACCTGGACTACCGCACCGTCGGCAAGAACCGGGACATCGACCTCGGCATCGTCGGCGACGCTGCCAGCGTGCTTGCTGCGGTGTCCGCGGCCGCGTCCGGTCGCGCGGACAACGGAGCGTTGAAGCGGAAGGGGTGGCTCGACGAGCTGCGCGGCGTCGAGGACGAGGCGAAGCAGAAGCGCTTGCCGAACCTGCGCTCCGATGCCAGCCCCATTCACCCGTACCGCCTGGTGAACGAGATCAACGAGTTCCTCACCGAGGATTCCATCTATATCGGGGACGGTGGCGATATCGTCACCTTCTCCGGCCAGGTTGTGCAGCCGAGGTCGCCAGGCCACTGGATGGACCCTGGCCCGCTCGGCACCTTGGGCGTCGGTATCCCGTTCGTGCTGGCCGCCAAGCACACCTTCCCTGAGAAGGAGGTCGTCGCGCTTTTCGGTGACGGAGCCTTCAGCCTCACCGGCTGGGACTTCGAAACCCTGGTGCGGTACAACCTCCCGTTCGTCGGCGTCGTTGGGAACAACTCCTCGATGAACCAGATCCGTTACGGGCAGGCCCAGAAGTACGGCCTGGAGCGGGAGCGCGTCGGCAACACCCTTGGCGACGTCCCGTACCACGAGTTCGCGCGCATGCTCGGCGGGCACGGCGAGGAGGTCAGGGACCCGAAAGACATCGCGGGCGCGTTGTTGCGGGCCAGGGAGTCCGGCAAGCCGTCGCTGGTCAACGTGTGGATCGACCCGGACGTCTATGCGCCAGGAACAATGAACCAGACCATGTACAAGTAGTCGAACACGGATTTTCTATCTCGTGGAACCGGTATCCATTCGCGAAGCAAAGGAAGAATCATGGGAAAGGCACTGGAAGGCGTTCGTGTCATCGATATGACACACGTCCAGTCGGGCCCGTCGTCCACGCAAATCCTTGCCTGGCTGGGTGCCGATGTCATCAAGGTGGAGGCACCCGGCAGGGGTGACGTCACTCGCGGCCAGCTCCGGGACATTCCCGATGTGGACAGCCTGTACTTCACGATGCTCAACTGCAACAAGCGCAGCATCACGCTGAACATGAAGAGCGAAGCCGGGCAGGAGATCTTCACCAAGCTGGTGTCGGACGCGGACGTTGTTGTGGAGAACTTCGGGCCGGGCGTGATGGACCGCTTCGGTTTCAGCTGGGAGCAGCTGCAGAAGATCAATGAACGGTTGATCTTCGCCTCCATCAAAGGGTTCGGTGGCGGGCGCTACGCCGATTTCAAGGCGTACGAGGTGATCGCGCAAGCCATGGGCGGCGCGATGAGCACGACGGGTTTCGAAGAGGGGCCGCCGACCGCGACCGGTGCCCAGATCGGCGACTCCGGCACCGGAATCCACCTCGTCGCTGCGATACTCGCTGCCCTGTACCAGAGGACGGGTACCGGTCGTGGGCAACGGGTGCAGGTCGCGATGCAGGACTCGGTGCTCAACCTGTGCCGGGTGAAGCTGCGCGACCAGCAACGGCTTACCCACGGTGCTCTTGCCGAGTACCCGAATGAGGTGTTCGGCGACGAAGTGCCGAGGTCCGGCAACGCTTCCGGCGGTGGCCAGCCTGGGTGGGCGGTGCGCTGTGCACCAGGCGGGCCCAACGACTACATCTACGTGATCGTGCAGCCGGTCGGTTGGAAGCCGATCGCCGAGTTGATCGGTAAGCCAGAACTGATCGAGGATCCGGAGTGGAGCACTCCTGAGGCTCGGTTGTCCAAGTTGGACAAGATGTTCGCGCTCATCGAGGAGTGGACGACCACCCAGACCAAGTGGGAGGTCATGGAGCAACTGAATGCTCACAATGTCCCGTGCGGTCCGATTCTTTCCACGAAGGAGTTGGTCGAGGACACCACACTTGCCGAGCTCGGCTCGGTAGTGGAGGTGGATCACCCCAAGAGGGGGGTGTTCAAGACCGTTGGCTGCCCGCTGCGGCTTTCCGACTCACCGGTCACCGTGGAGCCCTCGCCGTCACTTGGCGAACACACCGCGGAGGTTCTCACCGAGCTCGGCTACGGCTCGGATCAGATCGATGGGTTGCGCGCCGCAAGCGCCATCTGAGCCCTCGTAAGGCACTGCAATGTCAGCCGGTCGGTGTAGCGGCCGGTGCAAAGGAGACTTAGATTATGTCGCAGAACGAACCGACCTACGATCGCGAGGCGGTCAGGAAGATAGTCGACGCGGCCCTTGGCGAAGGGCGGTCCTCGCTCACCGCGATCGAGGGCAAGCAGGTGGCCGACGCTTATGGCATCGCCACCCCCGGCGAGGGGCTCGCTTCCTCCGCGGAGGAAGCGGTATCTCTCGCTGAGAAGCTCGGATCGGCTGTGGTGCTCAAGATCGTGTCGCCCGACATCCTCCACAAGACGGAGGCGGGTGGCGTGCTGGTCGGCCTGCGGAAGCCAGAGGAAATCGCCGACGGGTACCGCACAATCGTCGCCAACGCGAAGCAGTATGACGCCAGCGCGAAGATTCTCGGGGTCCAGGTTCAGCAGATGCTCGAATCCGGGCAGGAAGTGATCGTCGGCGCGGTCACCGACCCGACATTCGGCAAGATCGTGGCATTCGGCCTCGGCGGCGTGCTGGTCGAGGTGCTCAAGGATGTCACCTTCCGGTTGGCACCGACGAGTGCTGCGGACGCGGAGTCGATGCTGGACGGCATCGGCGCGGCGGAGATCCTGCGGGGTGTTCGCGGTAGCGAGCCGGTCGATCGTGACGCGCTCATCGGACTGATCACACGGGTCTCCGATCTGGTCACCGACTTCCCCGAGCTGGCGGAGGTCGACCTCAACCCGGTGCTCGCCACCGGTTCCGGTGCGACCGCGGTGGATGTCCGGATGCTGATTGACCCGGAGGCGGCCAAGCAACCGGAGCGATTCACCTCCGAAGAGATTCTCGCCTCGATGAACCGGATCATGAAGCCGAACGCCATCGCGGTTATCGGTGCTTCCTCGGAGGAGGGGAAGATCGGCAACTCGGTGATGAAGAACCTGGTGAACGGCGGCTACCGGGGCGAGATCTACCCCGTCAATCCCAAGGCCGACGAGATCCTCGACCGGAAGGCATACCGCAGTATCTCTGATATCCCAGGTGATGTGGATGTCGCGGTGTTCGCCGTTCCCGCGAAGTTCGTGGCCAAGGCGCTGGAAGAGGCAGGCGCGAAAGGCGTGGCGGGTGCCATCCTGATCCCTTCGGGATTCGCCGAGACCGGCGAGAAGGAACTGCAGGACGAGGCCGTCGCTATCGCCCGCAAGCACGGTGTCCGAATCATGGGTCCGAACATTTACGGCTACTACTACACGCCGGAGCACCTCTCCGCGACATTCTGCACGCCGTACGACGTCGCGGGCGGGGTAGCGCTGAGCTCGCAGAGCGGCGGTATCGGGATGGCGATACTCGGGTTCAGCCGTTCCGCCAAGATGGGAGTTTCGGCCATCGTCGGTGTCGGGAACAAAGCCGACCTTGACGAGGACGACCTGCTGACCTTCTTCGAGCAGGACGAGCACACCAACCTCGTCGCGATGCACCTGGAGGATCTCAAGGACGGTAGGTCTTTCGCGGATACCGCCAAGAGGGTCTCCAAGCACAAGCCGGTGGTCGTGCTCAAGGCAGGTAGGACGGCAATGGGCGCGAGGGCGGCCGGATCGCACACCGGCGCGCTGGCAGGCGACGACAAGGTGTACGACGACATTCTGCGCCAGAGCGGCGTGATCAGAGCGCCCGGCCTGAATGACATGCTCGAATACGCCAGGGGGGTGCCACTGCTGCCCACCCCGACGGGCGAGAATGTTGTGATCATTACCGGTGCGGGCGGATCCGGAGTGTTGCTCTCGGACGCCTGCGTTGACAACGGGCTCTCCCTGATGGAGATCCCGGAAGATCTGGATGCGGCGTTCCGCGAATACATTCCGCCATTCGGCGCCGCCGGAAACCCGATTGACATTACTGGAGGTGAGCCACCATCCACCTATCGCAACACCATCGCGCTCGGACTCTCGGATGAGCGGATACACGCGCTCATTCTCGGCTATTGGCACACGATTGTGACTCCGCCGATGGTCTTCGCCAAGCTCGTTGTCGACGTAGTTGAGGAGTACCGGAAGAAGGGTATCGAGAAGCCTATAGTTGCCTCTCTGTCCGGTGACGTGGAAGTCGAGGAGGCCAGCGACTACCTCTATCAGCATGGTGTCGTGGCCTACCCGTACACCACCGAGAAACCGGTAGATGTGCTCGGCGCCAAGTACCGCTGGGCGCGGGGTGCCGGGCTGATCGGGGGGTGACGGAGAGAGGGAGTGTGGTGCTGGGCGCGCCACACTCCCCCTCTTGTCTTATCGCTAGACGTCGCCTGGCGAGTGCCGCTTTGCCGTGCACAGCTCGCGCCGGGCCTGATTCAAACGAGTGCGATCCGAAGATGAGAGTCATTGATCGAACATCGCAGAATTGAGGTCATGTGTAATGACTACCGCAGGGAGTATGGGTTATAGGGAGATAACGGACACGAACGGACGTGTCTATCGAGTCGGCGAATCCGCACATGATATCCTGCACCATCCACGTTGGATCATGACCGTGTTGCCATGGGTCGCGATGATGGGCATCAGTGTTTTCGAGTACGCATTCGGTGCCGCTGCCGACACCCTACAAAAAGTACATGGCTGGAGCACGCCACAAACGTTCTGGCTGGTCAGTATTTGGACGCTTTTCGAAGCCGGTGTCGCGTTCCCCGCGGGCCGTCTTCGCGAGAAGAACGTCGTGTCCGCGAAGGTCGCGGTTATGAGCGGTGCGGTTCTCTCGCTGCTCGGTTTCTTGTCGCTGTCTTACTTCAATAATTTTGTGATGGTGCTGATCGGCTTCTCATTCATCGGCGGTACCGGCGCGGGCTTCGTGTACGCGACCTGCATCAACATGGTCGGTAAGTGGTATCCCGAACGACGTGGTACTAAGACCGGCTTTGTCAATGGTGGCTTTGCTTACGGTGCGTTGCCGTTTATCTTCATATTCATTTACCTCTTCAACGAGGGAAACTATCACCTGGTGCTCAACCTCGTCGCGCTGTACGTGCTGCTCGTCGTAGGTATCTGCGGGTTCTTCTTCAAGGATCCGCCGAAGAACTGGTGGCCCAAGGAGGTCGACCCAATCAAGTGGGCGCAGAACACTGCGGCTAAGAAGAACCGCAGTCTGGCCAAGAACCCGCCCGCGGTAAGGCAGTACGGTCCGATGGCGGCTATCAAGACCGGCATGCTCCCGCTGATGTGGTTCAGCATGGTGTTCATCGGTGGTGTCTCGTTGTTCGGCACGAACTACGAGGTGCCCTTCGCGCAGCAGGCCGGGTTTGGTCCGTTCATCGCGGCGTCCTCGGCGGGTGTTATCTCGGTGGTGAACGGTGTGGGCCGGGCCTTCGTCGGCTGGCTGTCCGACCTCATGGGTCGTAAGAACGCGTTGATCTTGGTGCTCGTCATCGAATCGCTGACCCAGTTCGGTGTGCTGTGGTCCGGCAGTACGGGTAACGAGGTGTTCTTTATTGTCTTCGCGTTCCTGGCCGGCTTCGGTGGCGGCGCGTTCTTCCCGATGTTCGCCGCGATGACGCCGGACTATTTCGGGGAGAACAACAACGCGCAGAACTACGGCATCGTTTACAGCTCGAAGTTGATCAGTGGGCTGGCTGCCGGTGGGCTCGCGGGTTACGTGGTGGCGGCCGGTGGCTTCAGCGCGGCTTATATCACCGCAGCGTGTGTGGGATTGTTCGCCGTGGTACTGGCGTTCTTCCTGCACCAGCCAGGGCGGCCGAAGGGCTACGTGCCTCCGACCCCCGGTGCGGTCGACGCGGAGTTGTCCGCGGCAGGCGAAGCTAGCTGATTGGGCTCGTGGCATGGTTCCGGCGTCGGTGGCGCCCGCCGGAACCATGCCACGATTCGTATTCTTATCCAGGCACTGGTGGTGCGTCATCCGAGCCTCCCTTCGCGTTGGGTTGCTTTTCGAGCTACCGCCACCATATCGGTTTTTGTATGCAGTAGACCAAAACGTTACACGGATCACGTGGGAGTTCCCTCGATGACGGCCGCTATTCATTCCGGTCGTGTGCGGGGGCATGAGGTTTGGAGGAACCGTGAGTGTCATCGACGACGTGTTGCGACGGAAGGAAGAGTCGGGTGACCGGACGCCGGACGAGCTGGCGGCGGCGCCAAGCCTGCGCCTGGCGGTGGTGACGTGCATGGATGCCCGGATCGCGATGGTCGAGGCGCTCGGCGTACGGCGGGGTGAGACACATGTACTGCGCAACGCGGGCGGTACGGTCACCGATGACATGATCCGGTCACTGTCCATCAGCCAGCACAAGCTGGGCACCCGTGAGGTCGTGATCATGCAGCACACCTCGTGTGGGATGACCTCGGTGACCGACGAGGAGTTCAAGGATGAGCTGGAACGCTGCTCCGGCCTGCGGCCGACATGGGCGGTGGAAGCGTTCCGCGACGTCGAGACCAGTGTCCGGCAGTCGGTAGAGCGGGTGCGGCATTCGTCGTTCCTGCTCCACACCGATAACGTCCGAGGGTTCGTCTATGACGTGTTGACCTCCAAGGTCACTGAGGTCGCCTGACTCCGTTACCCGAACGCCTCGTCGGAGTTTGCGTGTCCTCCTTTTTCCTGGGGACGAACCGAAGGGCGGGTATGACCAGGATGCCGATGCCGAAGATGACGAAACCGATGACGGTGAGCGGTGATATCCGGTAGAACACGCCGGCGTAGAGCACTGGGAAACCGACGACGACGCCCAGGCCGCCGGACACCATACCGATGGAGGATCTCGCGGGCATAACCTTCCTCTCTCTCATACGATGATTGTCAGACGAAGATGAGCGCAATGATGCCGATCACCGCGGCGATGGGCAGCGCGATGCAGAAGGTGATACGCATAACGTCGCCCTCGCGGCCCAGTATCCCTGCGGTGGTGGTGCCGAGCAGGACCTTTGGTGGTGCCACCATGGCGCCGGTGGCACCACCGGCGGTCTGCGCGGCCAGGATTGGAGCATGGCTGAGGCCGGCGGCGTGTGCCGTCGCCTGCTGGAAATTACCGAATATCAGGTTGGATGCCAGGTTCGAACCCGTCATGAAGCAGCCCAACAGCCCGATGAATGGTGCCAGGAAGGCATAGAAGCTACCCGTC
>JBOHEL010000087.1:0-12951 GCA_050700995.1 Sciscionella sp.
CGCCGGGACCGCTTGTCACATCCGGATGACCGGCTCGACGACCGCGCCATCGGGCCACGAGCCGTAGAGCTTGAGGACGTCCTCGGGTGGCTTGCGCTGCTCCCACTCGCTGACGAACTCGTCGTACGGCTTGCCCCTGGCGATTCGGCTGCGCCGGACCTCGTCGCGCAGTTCCTTCGTGCGCTGCTCGTCGACCCGGCCGGTGCGTTCATCGAGCACCACGGCGTAAAGGTTGCGCGCCGACCATTCGGAGATGTATCCCTCCGTGAGGTCGCGCTCCACCGAGGACGGTTCCCTATCGATCGGGTCCCCGTAGCCCGCGCCGCCGGTGGACAGCCCGAGCGTGATGACCTGGTCGCCCATCACGGGGCGGATCGAGCGCCCGTAGGTTTCCGAGACCACCCGGCCACCGAACTTGCCTTCCAGCAGGCTCTGCAGGTCGAGCGTCCCCTCGTTGCCCGACCGCAGCAGCTCCGGGATGTCCACGTCCTCTAGCGACACTCCTGGGCAGGTGCCCATGGTGTAGCCGCCGAACAGCGGCTGCGGGGTCTGCACCACGGAGTTGTCCGCGATGGACATGAAGAACACCATCGGCGCGTGGTGGGTCACCCAGAGCTGGGCGGTGCCCACCCCGCCCCGGTACTTGCCCGCGCCCGCCGAGTCCGGCCAGTGCTGGGAGAACGGCACGAGCATGGGCAGTTCGTTCTCCATGCTCTCCACGTCCGGCGCCCGGCCGAAGGCACACCATGGGAAGCCGTAGGCGTTGATGCCGTCATCGTGCGAACGCGCACCCGAGCCCTCGGTGTTGATGGTGTAGGCGAGCATGTCGGCGAACGGCATGCCCCACTGCGACAACCCTGCCAGCACCGAGGCGTTGCCGCCGTTGCCGAGCGACGCGCTGACCTGGCGCCACTCGGTGGTGCCGAACCGCGCCCTGCCGATGCAGTTGGCGATCGAGCTCATCGCCCCGGTGGCCGCCATCACCGAGCAGCTGGTCGCCGCGTTGGGCGCCGGGGAGAGCATCGAGTTCTCCGGAAAGACGAAGTCCATCGGCTGGAACGTCGCCGAGGAGATCGGCAGGTCGTGGAAGACGTACTCGTAGATGTAGTTCGCCAGGTGCCCGATGACCGCCTGCGGGTGTGCGTTGTAGGACGACCGGCTTTCCGGGCTGGTGCCGGTGAAGTCGACCCGCAGGGTGTCGTCCTTCTTGGTCATCGTCATGAAGCAGTTGCGCAGCAGCCCCTGCTCCATGCCAGCGGCGTCGGAGAACGTCGCGCACCGGTAGACACCGTCCGGCCACGAGGAGAGCCGCTTGCGGGCGCCCTGCTCAGCCTCGATGAGCATCTTGCGGAACAGGCCGGTGACGAAATCCTTGCCCTCCCGCTCGAACATCTCCAGCAGCCGTACCCTGACCCGGTCGGCCGTGGTGCAGCGGGCACGCAGGTCCACCGTGACCATCTGCTCGGCGCGGATTCCGAACGCCGCGAACAGCTCGATCGCGTCGTTGCGCAGCACGTGGTTCTGCCCGATCTTCGTCGGGGGCAGGTTCATGCCTTCCTCGAAGCGGGCCGTGGCCGAGAGTGGCATGCCGCCCGGCTCGTTGGCGCCGGTCTCGGTGGTGTGCGAGAGCGCGGCCGTCCATGCGACCAGCTCGCCTTCGAAGAACACCGGCATGATCGCGACCTGGTCCGGGTTGTGGATCCCGCCGTAGAGCGCGTCGTTGGTGTACCAGATATCCCCGTCGTCGATACCGGGGTTCTCCTTGTAGTGCTTCAGGATGTACTTGATCACGATCGGCGGGATGACGGCGTGCAGGTAGGTGCCCGCCGAGGCGTTCACCAGGTCGCCCTGCGGGTTGAACATCGCCACGATCGAGTCGCCCGCGACACCCATCTGGCTGCGTGAGCTACGCATGAACACCTCGTAGCCCTCATCGAGAATGTCCGCGGTGCGCTGCACCCCGATCTCGTACTTGCCGGTGCCGACCTTGTCCATACAGGACAGTTCGTACTCGCTCGGCTCGGTCACCTTCAGTGCGGCGAGTTTCTCTTCCAGCGTCGGGTAACTCATGTCGCTGCTCCCTCCAGGGTCTGTGACGTGCCCGGGGCCCTACCCGCTGCGGGAGTGACGGCCTGCAGCAGCCCGATCCCGTGCGAGTCGATGGTCAGCTTCTTGCCCGGTGGCACCACGATCGTGGTGAACTGGGCTTCCACCATCGCAGGCCCGGCCACGCAGTGGCCCGGCGCCAACTTGTCGAACGAGTAGACGGGGCTGTCCTTGCGGGCGCCAACCGCGGGCCAGTACGCCTCGCGGGATCCGGTCCGTGCCACAGCCGGATCCGGTGCGACCAGGTCGTGCACGGGCAGTTCGAGTTTCTCGGTCGGCACGGTGGCCTTGACAATGATGTTGTCGATGTACGCGCCGCCGGGACGGTTCACCACGTGTGGGCTGAACGCCTCGGAGTATTCCTTTTCGAACGCGTCGTACACCCGCCGCGCGTCATCGGCATTCTCGATCTTCAGCAACGGCGAGGACACCCGCTTCACCTGGACCTGCCCGCCGTAGAGCATGTCCAACTCCACGCTGAACACCGCGTCCTCCACCGGCAGGCCCTCGGAGGCAATGTCGGCCTTGGCCTTCTCGACCAGCGAGGCCACCGCGGTGTTGTAGCCCTCGAATTCCTCGGTGATCTGCTCGGTGATCGCTTGCAGCAGCACCATCCGTTTGGACACCTCGTAGACATGCATGATGTCCATCACCGAGCTGCCAAGCGCGGAGAACACCGGTGCCTGCGGGAAGATCACCGAAGTCGGCACCTCGTCCCCGTAACCGGCCACGTGGGTAGGTCCGCCACCGCCGAAGGCGAATAGCACGAAGTCCTCCGGGTAGTAGCCGCGCAGGTGCACCTCGCGCTTGATCGCCGAGGCCATGTGCTCCTCGACCAGGTTGCGGATCAGCGAGGCGGCCTCATCCACCCCGACGCCGAGCGGCTCGGCGATCTTGGTGCGGATCGCGTCCACCGCCTTCTCCCGGTTCAACGGCATCCGGCCGTTGAAGTACGCATCCGGGGCGATGTAGCCGAGCACCACGTCCGCGTCGGTGACCGTGGGTTCGGTACCGCCGAGGTCGTAGCAGGCCGGCCCAGGGTAGGAACCGGCCGACCGTGGCCCTACCTCCAGGCGGCCGCCGAGCAGGTTGTTGATCCAGGCGATCGACCCGCCGCCAGCGCCGAACGTGGTGGCCTGCAACATCGAGATGCCGACCATCCATCGGTCGATGATCGGTCGGAACTCGTAGCTACGCACCGACGCGTCCACCACCATGCCGAGGTCGAAGCTGGTGCCGCCGACGTCAGAGGCGATCACGTTGCGGTACCCCAACGCCTTGCCGATGTGGTAGCTGCCCATCAGCCCGGCGATCGGTCCGCCGTTGTAGGTACGGCTCGCGGTGGTCTTGAAGATCTCCGCGCACCCGCCGGTGTTGTGGGTCAACAGGAAGCTTCCGGTGTAGCCGTGGTCGCGCAACTGGTCCCAGGTGGTCTCCATCTCGGTCTTGATGGAACTCTGCAGGTAGGCGTCAAGGATCGTGGTCATGGTGCGCTCGTACTCGCCGACCTTGCCGACCACCTCATGCGAGAGCACGACCGGGAGGTAGCCGACGTGGTAGCTGCGGTACTCCTCACGGATGATCTCGCGGATCCGCCTCTCGTGGGCCGGGTTCGCGAACGACCACAACAGCGACACCGCGATCGCCCTCGCGCCGTTGTCGACCAGCTTGCGCAGCTTGCGGCGCACGTCCTCCTCGTCCAGTGGCCGCAGCACGGCGCCCTTGGAGTCGACCCGTTCCCGCACCCCGACCGTCATCTCCCGCTTGATCAGCGGTTCCGGCTTGTTCTGCACCGCAAGGTTGCGACGCTCGGAGATCCGGGTGCCGTCAGTCCACTGCGCGCCCCGGCCGATCAACACCACATCCTCGTGTCCTTCGGTGGTGATCAGGCCGAGCCGAGGGCCCTTGCGCTCGATAAGCCGGTTCATCGCCACCGTGGTGGAGTAGCGCACGATCTCGATCTCCGGCAACAGCTCGTCGATCGAGGTGTCCATCTGCTCCGCGCCATCGTTGAGCACGTCGAGGAACCCGACCGACAGGTCGTAGGGCGTGGTCGGGGCTTTCGCGCTGATCCGCTTTTCGCCCCAGGTCAGTACCAGGTCGGTGAAGGTGCCGCCCACGTCGATGTCGATCGCCTTCATGCCGTCACCTCCAGCTTGCCTTCGTCATTGACCTTCAGCTCGCCTGTCGACACGCGGCGTTTGAGCGATTCCACATCGACCTCGGTGTCATACGTGATCGGATGTCCCGGCGGCAGGTATTCGCACTCCACCTGCCTGCCGCATCCCGGGCAGTAGAACTCGATGATCCGAATCCACTCGGGATTCGGCGAGAAGGTGTACTCGCCCTCGATGAGCGGCCGGTGCACCTCGGAAGGCTCCCGGTCGTACACCAGCAGTCCACGCTTGTAGTTCTGCCGCGCGTCACCGATGTCGTGGCCGCATGAGTGACAGTGCCAGCGCTCGGATTCGAGATCCAGGTCCAGATACTCGGCCATGTGCACCCTGTTCATCAGCGGGCTCCCTTCTGGTCACTCTTGGATATGGTGGCATCACCACGCTCATCGACTGCAAGCGTCCAGCCCTCGCCGACCAGCCATGTGAAGCTGCCACCGTCCACAAGCGACGGTCCGTCGATGGTGGCCCCCGCGATGTCGCCGTACAGGTAGGCGTCCAGCCGCCCGGATGGGCCGAGTGCTGATGGCCGGTTCGCGCTCGGCCGCGGTGCTGCCGCCCGCGTACCGGTGGCGGCGGAGTATTCGACGGTGGGCAGCGGGCAAGAGGCCCGCAGCTTGACCAGCGACGGCGATCCGGTGAGCGCGGACTCGATGTCTCCGGTCGCGGTACTCCGCTTGCCGTCGCGCTCTCGCACCTCCCAGTCGTAGCTCGCGCCGTCCGCGTCGAATCCCTCACCGCGCAGGTCGCGAACCGCTTCGTCACGCAGGTGCTGGGCGGCCTGGCGCGTGGCGGCCACCGGATTGTCCCCGCCCACCGCCGACTCGTAGACGTGCACGACATCGGAGATCGCCGAACCGTAAGCGGACAGCACGTTGCCGAACCGGAACAGCTTCACCGTGTCGACGCCGAGCCGTTCGGCGACCCCGGTGGCGAACAGCGGCCCGTTCCCACCGAACGCGTACACCGCGGTCTCCGAGGGGTCCCAGCCTTCCTCGGCCGCGGTTTCCGTGGCCAGCCGCGCCACCGCGTCGAGGGCCGCGTCCATGATCCGCTTCGCCGCGCCGTCGGCCGACACCCCGAGCTTCGCCGCGCCGTCGGCCGACACCCCGAGCTTCGAGGCCACCGTCCTGTCGATCGCTTCCCGGGCCTTAGCCACGTCCAGCACCCGGCGGCCGTCCAGGAATCCGTGCGGATCCACCAGCCCGAGTACCGCGAACGCGTCGGTGATCGTCGCGTTGCGCCCACCGAGCCCGTAGCAGGCGGGTCCAGGTGCGGCCCCCATGCTGTCCGGTCCGAGCGTGACCTTCCCGTCGGCGACCCGCGCCACGCTGCCACCGCCGAGCGCGATGGAACGCAGCAACGGCAGGTTCATCTTCAGCGGGATCCCGAACAGGTTCCCCTCGTCCAACTCCGCCACCCGGCCCGCGTCGACCAGGCTGGCCTTCGCGGTCGTGCCGCCGACATCGATAGCGAGTACCCGGCGCGCACCCTCGGTCCGTGCGTGGTGCGCGGTGGCGTGGGTGCCGAACAACGGCCCGGACTCGATGGTGTCGAACGCGGTGGTCTTACCGATCCGCGCCACACCGCCATTAATGTGACCCACCATGACATTGCCCCGCCATCCGTGCTCCACGCGCACCGTCTCCTCCGCGCGGTACAGCGTGGACGCCAATGACGGGTGTACGTAGGCGTTGATCAGCGACACGAAGGTCCTGGTCATGTCGTCTGGCCGCATCAGGATCTCGCCCGCGGGCAACGCGGGGATGGATCCCAGGAAGTGATCCGGGTACTGCTGATCGATCAGGTTCACCACCTTGCGCTCGGCGGTGTTGTCAGGGAACGACCCCTTGAGGCTGATATTGATGCGGCGGATCCCCTTGTCGAACAACCCTTTCACCGCGGACCGCACCTCGTCGTCGGCAGCGTCGTCCGCGACGCTCGTGACGTTGGCCCGCGCGACCAGCACATCCAGCACGGTGGCCGCATCCTCCGCCGTGCCGTAGAGGTCGCCCTCGTGACCGGCGCTGACCAGCAGGCCGAGCTTCGGCCCGGTTTTCTGCGCCAGCACGTTCGAAGTGATCGTCGACGACCAGCGAATGAATCGCACCTCGTCGAGCAAATCCCGCAGCGAAGCCTTGCCCAGGCGTTCCTTCACCGCATTCAGAATGTCCATGAACGCGACGGTCACGTCGTGCGGAGTGGTCTCCACCTTGACGGAGAACGGATCTCCTTCGCCGCTGACCAGGCCATCGGTCATGGTCCCGCCGGTATCGATATCGATGTTCAGCACCGCACTCGCCCCTTCCTCTCCCGGCTCTCTCGTCCAGAACTCACCGTCACGTTCCTTTCCTTTCGCGCTTTGATGATCCGATTTGCGCGGAGATGGTCAGCCCGGGATGTGGCGAACCAGTTGCGATTTCATCTCGAACCTCGGCAATGCCGCTGGCGGCACGAGATCGACCTGTGCGCGGAAGATCAGTTTCTCGCGCAGCGATCGCTCGACGTCCTCTCGCAGAGCGTCCAGATCCTCTTCCTCCGGGCCGTATTCCACCTGTATCCGGACCGGCGGGTCCACCTTCGGCCCCTCGCCGGGCACCACGATCCGCAGCGCTCCCGTGGTTCGCGGAGCCATCGCGGAGACCACGTCCTTCACCGCGGAGGGCCAGACGTTCACCCCGGACACGATCAACAGGTCGTCAGTGCGTCCGGCGCAGCGGAATCGTGGCGCGCTGCGCCCGCAGCGGCACGGGGCGCCGGTCGCCACCACCCGGTCGGAGACCCTGAACCGCACCAGTGGCACGCATTCGCGGCGCAGGTGGGTGGCCACCAGCTCGCCTTGTGCGCCGTCCTCCCACGGGATCGGCGCACCGGTTTCCGGGTCGACGAGCTCGGTGAGCAGGTGGTCCTCGGCGCACAGGTGCAGGCCGTCGCCCTCCGGGCAGCTCGCGGCGTAGATCGGGAACAGGTCCGCGTTGCCGAGGCCGTCGGACACGCTCGCCTGGAAATCCTGGTATAGCCGCGCCCTGACTCCTGGCACGGACGCGCCCGGCTCGGCACCGAGCAGCAGCTTGCGGAAGCCGAGCTGCGCCGGTTCTACCTCCAGCCGTTCACGGCAGTACTCGGCGAGGTACAGGGCGTAGGAGGGCGTGGACATCAGCACGGTGGCACCGAGATCGCGGGCACTGTTGATCAGCCGGTCGGTGGCTCCGGTCCCGATCGGTACGAAGGTCGCGCCGATGTTCTCGGTGGCGTCCTTCAACGGCAACCCGCCGACGAAGAAGCTCAGCCCGAATGCGTGCACCACCACGTCCTCCGGACGCATCCCCTCGCAGTACAGCACCCTGGAGACGACCTCGGTCCAGGCAGCGTGATCCCGCGCGGTGATCCCGACATAACTCGGCCGCCCGGTAGTGCCACTGGAGGAATGCACCCGCACCACCGATGACATGTCCACGGCCGCGTGTCCGCCGAACGGCGGCCGCTCCAGCTGGCTTTCCCGCAGTTCGGCCTTGGTGGTGAACGGCGCGTCGAACCGGTCAAGGCCTGTCACAGCGGCCGGGTCGAAGCCGGCCCGGCGCCACTTCTCGACATAGAAGGGCGACCGTGCGGCCACGTAGGCCAACTGGTCGCGCAACCGCTGCCATTGCAGCTCACGCATCCGAGGGCGCGGCAACGTCTCCACGTCCGGATTCCAGAACTTCCCGTCCGCCATGCTCATCGCCACCCATGCGCGATGCCATGGAAGTTCTCGTGTTCCAGCAGGTGGTGACGCATCGCCTTCTCCGCGCCCGCGCCATCCCGGGTGTCCACCCGCTCTAACAAGTGTGCGAGCCCGTCACGACACTCCACATACCATTGGCGATCCTGCACGCGTGTGTTGAGATCCACCGCGATCGCGCCCCGGAGGCTGCGGATCACCGCCGTGAAGACCTGGTTCCTCGCCGCCTCGACGATCGCCACGTGAAAGTCCACGATCCCGTTCACCACATACGCGGGGCGGACGTGCGCTGCGGCGAGCTGTCGCAGGAACCGCGACGCCTCCATGCCGCTGCCGTTCTCCGCGGTGAGCCTCGCCGCGGCAGGCTCGATCGCTAGCCTCGCGTGCAGCACATCCTTGGCGGTGACGTCCAGACTGGACAACGGCGCGGCCTGGATGCTGTGGAATTCCATCGGATCGGGCGCGGTCACGAACGTTCCACCGCCATAGCCCCGCCGGACCACGAGATAGCCCGACATCTCCAAGGCTTTCAACGCTTCCCGCAGCATGGGCCGAGAAACACCGAGCTGCTTGGCGAGTTCGGGCTCGGCGGGCAGCTGCTCGCCCGGCTTCAGCTCACCGCGCAGGATCGACCCTCGCAAGACCACCACGATCTTGTTCAGGTTGCGCCCGGAACCGACCCGCTGGAACCGCGATCCGCGGTCTTGCTCTTCAGCCACCCGCCGCCCTTTCGCCGGACCGGTTAACCACCGGCGCCCCCATGGCCCTGGCCGCGCAGCGGTGCGGCGGGCGAGCCTGCAGGCTCGCGACCGCACGGGAAACGCCACCACGACTGTCATCGCAACCCCTCTGGGGACTGATGTCAGACAACAGGTGTGAGCATTGCCACAGTCGACAACACTGTCAAGGTATGAATGTCTACAAATTAGTGACGGACCATTGAAAATATGTCGCACTACATGTGCTTAGCTGCACGTTTGCATTATGTAGAAGATCAGGATGGGTTCCAGCGAATTCACCCGGATGGGGTAGGCGTTCGAGCCGAAGTCGAGCTGGCAGTCCGACAGCGGCTGCGCGCACCGGACGGTCGTGCACGTGAGCGCGGCGGCTGACCCGAACACCGGAGTATCGGTATACGACACCGACCTGCACCGCGGCTCCAGCGGTTGGCTGGTGTTCGGCGGCACCTACCTGTGCACCGCAGGCGCGGGTATGACGGCCCAACCGGCCTTGTGTCAACGCCGAATGGCACTACAGCCTTCTCACAGCACCCGAGCCGGTGACCTGCCCGATCTGCTGGTAGCCGACGGGTGGCAGGAAGGTGGGGAGCCGGTCGTAGGACTTCGCGCCAAGAATGACTTCCCCGGAGTTCCTCACGACGTTGCCGGATTCGGAGACGAAGCCCGGGCAGGTGATGTCCACGGGCTGAATTCCGTGATGCCGGGGGTTCGTCGGGCGCCGGTTGGCGGAGCACTCATGCGACGTACTCCGGTTCGGGGTCGACCCAGATCAGCCGGGCGTCCATGCCGTGACGCAGCAGGCGAAGCAGGTTTCCCGCGGTGGTGAACCCGCCGCTCAGCGGGATCGCGGGGAGGTGGGCGAAGACGCCTTCCGCTGACGCGAGCCCCCAGCCGAGTTCCACCGCGTCAGCGCCGCCCGGCGCCATGGCGATCACCAGGAAGCGGGCGCACGGGTAGCGGCGTGCCCATTCGGTGAACACGGCGAGGCACGTCTCGGCGGTCGGCGGGCACAGCTCGCCGTGCTCGTCGAAAGTGGGTCGCCAGCCGAGATCGTGCTCGGCGGTGTCGCCAGAGTGCATAGAGCCGGCGTCCGTACTGCCGGTGTGCTGTGTCGTAGTCATGGCCATACCGTGGCAGCCTTCAAACATGTCTCCCAGGGTGAGACATGCACCCGATCGTGTGATTTCCTATCGGCGGGTGCCCTGGTGGGATAGGACCGTGACGGACAGACACAGCGCGTCCCGCGCGCGGGCGCTCGCCGCCGAGCTCCGGGACCTGCGCAGGCAGGCGAAGTTGAACACCCGCGAGGCCGCCGAGCGTATCGGGATCTCCCCCGCAAGCCTGAACCGGACCGAACTGGGCAGCAGGATGCCCGATCCCGAGGAAGTCTCCGCGCTGCTGGTCGTCTACGGCGTGACCGGGCTGGACCGCGAGCAGATCCTCAACCTCGCCCGCTCGGCCAACCCGTCGGGATGGTGGGAGGTCGGCGGCAACGCCCTACCCAAGCAGCTCCCGACGCTGATCAAGTTCGAGTCGCAGGCCAGCACGATCACCCACTTCGAGCCGCTGTTCGTGCCAGGACTACTGCAGACCCACGCCTACATGCGCGCGGTGATGGAACGCGGCGGGATTCCCGACGCCGACGCGGAGTCACGGGTGGCAGCTCGCGCAGGCAGGCAAACCGTACTTACCCGGAAGCAACCACCGCGGTACCACGCGATCCTCGACGAAGCAGTGCTACGCCGGCCGTTCGGCGGACGCACGGTGATGGTGGAGCAGCTCGCTCGGATCATCGAGTTCGGCGAGCTGGCGAACGTCACCGTCCAGGTCCTGCCGTTCGCATGCGGCGGCTACCCACTTTACGGGCCATTCCTGCTGTTCCGGTTCTGCAAAGCGCCCGACATCGTGCATCTGGAACACAAGCAGGCCTCCGGGTTCCTGGACCAGCCGGAGGACACCGGCCCGTTTCAGCCGTTGACCGATACGCTGAAGGCAGCGGCCCTCGGCCCCGCCGAGACCAGCGAGTTCCTCGTCGGCATCCAAGCCGAGTACGACAGGAAGTGAGACAGACCGTGATGTTCCCCGAGTCCGCGTGGCGCAAGTCCAGCTACAGCGGCACCGAAACGGCGTGTGTCGAGGTCGCCCACCGGGACGGCACGCCGTTCATCGGCATCCGCGACTCCAAGAACCCCACCGCGGCCCACCTCACCATCACACCTACCGCCCTGCGCCACCTGTTGATCACCGCATCCCGCTGAGTATGGGCATAACGGCATCCGGAGATCACACCTAGCCAAGTGCGAAGTAGCGCAGCTGCGGGTCGGCGGCGCGGTCCTTGACCCAGCCTGTCGATCAGCGGCGCCGAGCGGTACACCACCGTCCTGGACCCTCCCGGAGAGGCGACAGCGTAGCTAGCAAGCGGTGACCACGTGCGGGGGCTCAACCGGAGCCGCCGCACGTGGTCCTTGTGCTGCAACGCTCACCGAGCAGGCTCAGCGTTGTGCATCGCCGTTTCCAGCGTGGATAGCTGTGCGCTACCGGCAGCTATCTGGCATGGATCTGGCGCGACCGGTCGTCACGGACCCCAACGCACCAATCGCTGACCCAGGACATAACCGTCCTGACCAGGCATTATCAAAAGTGGACCTTGGGGGAGCTTATTACAACACAAAGTCCCAGGTAGAAGCCCTGGAGGCCTTGCTCCGGAAGCTGCCAGACCACGCCAAACCGATTCACACACCGCCCGTCGACCGCTCCAAGCCACGGCGGGCACGCCAACTCGACACCGACCAAGTTCAGGAACTCATCGCCGGCTATCAGGCTGGAGCGACGGTGTACGAGCTGGGTGCCCGGTTCGGCATCGACCGGCGGACAGTGAGCGCCGTCCTCCGTCGGCACGGCGTGCCGATGCGTCGCCGCAGCCTCGCCATCGATCAGGTCGACACTGCCATCCACCTTTACGCGCTCGGCTGGTCGCTCGCACGGGTCGGCGAACATTTAGGCGTCGATCCGACCACCGTCCTGAACTGCCTTCGGAGACGTGGCATCCGCACCCGCGACGCACACGGACGACCTCGGTCTTGACGCACAGGGGATTCTCCGGTGCACCGTCAAACTGCAGTACTTCGAATCGATCCCACCGAGTTCAGTACGCTGACACCCCATGGCACGGGCTCCGAAGTTCAGCGCCCGGATGACCGGTCGATGGCGGATCGTGGCGATGAGTGGCTGGGACCGCGACGCGATCGACCTGGTCGAGCCGGGTTACGTCGAGTTCGCCCGGAACGGGACCGGCCAGTTCGGTTTCATCGCCGTCCAGCGTTGGCTGGACTGCCGCCCGGTCGAGCGGGACGGCCGGCCCGGCGTGGAGTTCACCTGGGAAGGTGTCGACGAGGGCGATCAGGCCAGCGGACGTGGCTGGGCGGTCCTGGTCGACGACGACACGATCGAGGGTCATCTGTTCTTCCACCTGGGCGACGACTCGAGTTTCCGGGCGAAGCCGTTCACCGACGCGGACGAACTGGACGGACTGTGAGCGAGTACCAGTACTACGAGTTCCTGGCGATCGACCGGCCACTGGACGACGGCGAACAAGCTGCGGTCCGGTCGCTGTCCACCCGGGCGCGGATCACCGCCACCAGCTTCGTGAACGAATACCACTGGGGCGACTTCAAGGGCGACCCGCGCCGTCTCATGGAGCGCTACTACGACGCGCACCTGTACGTGGCCAACTGGGGCACCCACCGGGTGATGCATCGGCTGCCGTGCGATCTGCTCGATCCCAATGTCGTCGAGGACTACCGCGTCGGCGATGAAGCGAGCGCCTGGCTCGCGGGCGATTTCATCGTGCTCGACTTCACCAGCGAGGACCACGCCGGCGAGTTCGACTTCGACTACGACGCCGCGACGCTACTGTCGGCGATTATCGGAGTTCGCGCCGAACTCGCCGCCGGTGATCTCCGCCCGATCTACCTCGCCTGGCTGGCCACCTACGGCGCGTGGGAGCGCGACGAGGACGTTTTCGACCGCGAAGCCGACGACGATCTCGAACCGCCGGTCCCGCCCGGGCTGGGCACGCTCACTGCCGCGCAGCGGGCGCTGGCCGACTTTCTCCGCCTCGACGACGACCTCCTCGTGACCGCAGCCCAAGCCTCTCCACCACTTGAGAAGACCGCGGACAATCCCGATGACCTCGCCGCTTGGGTGCGCC
>JBOHEL010000088.1:0-12905 GCA_050700995.1 Sciscionella sp.
GTGCCAACAGCGGTGGCTCCGGCGCACCGGACACCCGCACCACGTGAGCGAAGCGCGCCCGCTCGACCGGCGGCGGCGCGAGCAGCAACGTCAGCCGCCTGACGAGCACAAGTGTCAACCCGGCCACGGCTATCGCGGAGGCGTCAAGTACCGCGTGCAGCACCACGCCGTCAGCCATCGCCTGAATGCTGCCACGCTGGTTCCAGATCAGGGTCGCCACCCACAAAAGCCCACCGGCCACCCACGCCGCCCACCAACACCACACCATCCTGGTCGGCTTCGGCTGCCGCGCCGTGTCGCATCCCATCGCGGCGTGCTCCAGCTCCGCGACCACGGAAAACGGCATGAACAGGTTCAAGCCAGGCAGCAGCAAGCCGAGCAGTACCTGCCAATCGGGTCGGGCCGAGGGATGACCGCTGGCTTGCGCGGCAGCCACCCTGGCGCGGTGCAACCACACTAGGCACAGCACCGCCGCTGCCAGCGCGAAGACCACCTCGAGCACGCCAGCGGTCGCGGTCAGCACATCCGACGCGGTCACCGTGGTGGCGGAGAGGATCTCGTCCCTGCTGCGCACCAGCAGCACGTAACGCCAGATCTCGGCAGCCGTGGCAACCGTGGCGGCGACGGCGGTCAGCGCGAGGAGCGCGCGAGCGCCGTAGGAAGCGACCCGCACGCGCACGGACGCGCTCGGGCGGTGGTCGGTTGTGCCAGGCACGCTGGTCGGCCAGCGCCAGGTCAGCTGCGGGAACCCCCACCGCGGTGGCGCCGGGTATGCGGGCGGGCCCAGGTATGGCCCTCGGTGAGCCCGCGGCTGGCGCGGCATGCTATCGGATGGCGGGGTCGCCACCCAGGTCATGCGGGGCTGCCGGGATCGGGTCATGGTGTTCAGATCACGGTCGGCGTCTCGCCGTGCTCGGCGACCATCAAGCGACCGCCAGCCTGCCAGGCACGCATACCGCCGTCGACATTCGTGGCGTCCCAGCCCGCGTTGTTGAGGTAGGCCGTGACCCGCGCGGAACGACCGCCGCTGCGGCATAACACGTAGATGCCGCCGTCGGATGGCAGCTCCTCGATACGAGCCGGTACGTCTCCCATGGGAATGTGCCGTGCGCCGGGGGCGTGGCCCGCGCTCCATTCGTCGTCCTCGCGCACGTCAAGTAGCGTCACCCCCTCCGGCAGCTCCGCTGGCAACTGGTCGATGGGCACGCTTGGCACACCCGGGCGCTGTGGGTTCACGCCACGATGGTGCCACGCCCGTCGGTTACCCGCGCGTGAGGCTGAAAGTGGCTCTTGTGTAAATGGGCGTACTGAAAGTGGCTTTCGTTCCCCTCTTTGGAACAAGAGCCACTTTCAGCAGTCTCAGCGGCGATGTTTGCCGGGCATCAGGCGCAGGCGTTCGTCGGCGGCGCCGAAGCGGGGGAGATCGCGGTCGCGAAAGAAGCCGAGCCGGTCGGGCGCGTGCAGCCGCATCATGATCGCGTTGATATCGGCGGGCGCGCGGTCCCGCGTCGCCTTGCTCACCGCGATCACCACTACGAAGGCGACCGGCACCGTAACCAGCGCGGGCTGCTGCAGGATCATCGGGGCCCATTCACCGGTGTAACCGGACACGATGTTGACCACCAGTGCCGCGACGACCAGGAACCCACCGGTCACGATCCCGGCGGCGGCGCCGACCCAGGTCAACCCTCGCCACCAGATACCGAGCACCAGCACCGGGCAGAACGTGGAGGCCGCGAGGGCGAAGGACATCCCGACACCGATGGAGATGTCCTCCGGCCGCAGTCCCAGCGCCAGCACGAGCGGCACCACGCAGGCGATCAGCGCGGCGAACCGGAAATCACGCACCCGCCCCGGCAGCACGTCGGTCGAGAGCACCCCGGAGATGCTCACCAGCAAGCCGGAGCAGGTGGACAGGAACGCCGCGAACGCACCCGCGGCGATGACCGCGGTGAACACCTGTCCGATCTCGCCGCCGAGCACCTTCGAAGGCAGCAGCAGCACCGCCGCGTCGGTCTGGCCGGTGACGAGCAACTCCGGGGTATACAGCCGGGACAGCGCGCCGAGGATTGTGGGAAACAGGTAGAAGATCCCGAGCAACAACAGCACGTGCAGGGTGGTTCGACGCGCGGCGCGCCCGTCAGGGTTGGTGTAGAACCGCACCAGCACGTGCGGTAGCCCCATCGTGCCCGCGAACAGCGCGAAGATCAGCGAGTAGTCAGCGAGCACACCGCTCAGCCCGCCGGATCCGGGCCGCAGCCAGTCGGCGTTCGTGCTCTTCGCCTCGGCCACCACCGGCACCGGCGAACCCTTCCGAAACTCAAGCTTGGTGCCTGCGGCCACGGTGTGGGTGCCCGCGACGTTCCACAGCACGCCGCCGTCGGTGGCGAAGCCGTCCACGGTGCCCTGCGCACGCAGCCGCACCGGTGCGGAGACCTGCAGTGTCACCGGAGTCTTCACGGTCACCGTGGTGTTGTGGGTGAAGTTCGGTGCGCGTGGCGCGGAGAGCTGGGTCTGGCCGTGCTGCCCCGCCACCATGAACACCGTGAACAAGACGAATGTCGGTGCCGCTATCGCGAACAGCTTCACCCAGTACTGGAAGGCCTGCACCAGGGTGACCGCGCGCATGCCGCCGCCGATGACGTTCGCGACCACCAGGACGGTCACCACAACAGCGCCAACCCACGACGGCACCGGCAGCACAGTGGACAGCGTCAGCCCGGCGCCCTGCAACTGCGGCGTCAGGTACAGGAACGCGATCAGCACCACGAACAGCATCGCCAGCTTGCGCAGGCTCCGCGACCCCAACCGGGCCTCCACGAAGTCCGGCAGCGTGTAAGCCCCCGAGCGCCGCAGCGGGGCGGCCACGAACAGCAGCAATGCCAGGTAACCCGCGGTGAACCCCACCGGGTACCAGAGCGCGTCAACGCCATCCTTGAGCACCAGGCCTGCCACGCCGAGAAACGATGCTGCCGACAGGTACTCACCTGTGATCGCCGCGGCGTT
Source organism: Sciscionella sp. (assembly GCA_050700995.1). Lineage (GTDB taxonomy): Bacteria > Actinomycetota > Actinomycetes > Mycobacteriales > Pseudonocardiaceae > JBOHEL01. Next base: position 3,007 of record JBOHEL010000088.1, read on the forward strand.
GCGGCGGGAACGCACCATCCGCCTGGCCACCAGGAAGTCCTGCGTTGTGTTGGCGGTGCGAGAACCGTGGTAGCCGAGGTAGAAGGTCAGCGCACCGACGATCACCATGCCGGCGACGGCCCACGAGTTCAGTTCCACGGCGGTCCCGGATAGGCGGATGGGGCGGGCGGTTCAGCCTACTGCGCGCGCCTTCGCTAGCTCTCCACCGTGTCAACGAAGTCGCGCTCGTGCCGCTCTGCCAGCCAGTGATAGAGGTAGCCGACGCCGAACAGCAGCGGGAACGGCAGCACACCGAGCAGCAGCCACGGCAACCGGACGCCCGCGACCGTGGCCGTCGCGAAGCTCGGTGAGAGATACCCGGCAACCGGCAATGCGCCAAGCAGCAGCAGCACCACGGCGCCGAGCCACACCGCGGTCTTGAGCTGGGCGCTGATCAAGTCGCGCACCAACGCTTCCCCGACACTGGTCTGCGCCTCCACATCGACCAGCGTGCGCACCACGGTGACCGGCTGGCTGTTGTCTGCGAGCACCACGCGCTTGCGGCGATTCCTGCCGGACGGCGTGCCGTTCGGTGGCCGATCACCGCCGCCGGTCACGACACCGAGCCCCAGCCTGCTCTCGGCGAACGCACCAGCCGGTCCTTGAGGTCGCGGGTGTGGCGCCGCGAGACCGGTAACTGCTGGTCGTCCTCACCGATGATCACCGTGTACCCGGATGCACCCATCCGGAGCTCGGTGATCAGCGGCAGCGCCACCAGGTAGGACCGGTGAATCCGCACGAAGCCCGCGTCGGCCCAGCGTTCCTCCAGTTGCGCCAGCGGGATGCGCACGAGGTGGCTGCCGTCGGTGGTGTGCAGCCTGGCGTAGTCGCCCTGCGCCTCCACCCAGCGCACCGAAGACCGCGAAATCAACTTGGTGGTGCCTGCCAGCTCGACGGGAATCACCTCATCGTCACCGGCGTCCTGCGGGGTCACCGCCTGACCGTCGGTCCCGGCTGTGCGCTGCGCCTGCTCAGCGCACACCCGATCGACCGCACGCACCACCTTGTCCTCGTTGAGCGGCTTGAGCAGGTAATCCGCCGCGCCGAGCTCGAAAGCGGTCACGGCATTATCGGTGGTTCCCGTCACGAACACCAGCGACGGCGCGGGTTTGAACGCGGCGAACACCCTAGCCAGCTCGACGCCGGAGAGCCCAGGCATGTTGATATCGGCGAACACTGCGTCCACCGCACTGAGACCGGCGCGCTTGCGCGCGATCAGCTCAGGGTCGGTGGCGCCCGCCATGCGCAGCGCCTCGGAGGCGTCCACGGCTGGCAGCACCCGTCGAACCTTCGGATTGTTCTCAAGGAAGTGCACCATCTCGGACAGACCGTGCTCCTCGTCGTCGACGGCGAGGACGATCAGCCCTGGTGTGTTGTCTTCATCGTTCACTGTGTCGTGAATCATGCCGAGTCCGCCATCCAGATGTCCACAATTCCGGGTTACCCGACCAGGTGACGTTACGTCACAGTCCGAAACGGGACCAGTTGGCCCGCCGTTCCAGCGCGTCCAGTCCCATGGTCACGGCACCACCCGCACCGTATGCGACAGGACCCGCGAGCCCGAACCGGGCCAGCAACGGTTTGCGCGGTTCCGCAACTACGATCTTGGCATCCGGGTAGCGCTCGGACACCACCACTCGCAGCGTGCCGAGACTGTCCGCCAGACCTACCTCGACCGCCTTGGCGCCGAGGAACACCTCGCCGGTGAACAGGTCGTCGGCTTCGGCCAGTTTCGAGCCCCTGCGTTCCTTGACCCAGCTGACGAACTGGTCGTGCAACTGCTCCTGCAACCCCTCCAGCCACTGCACGTCCTCCGGCTTCTCCGGACGGAACGGATCCAGCCGCATCTTGTACGCGCCCGCGGTGTGCACCCGCCGCTCGACGCCGAACCGCTCAAGCAGCCCGGTCAACCCGAAACCCGCCGAGACGACGCCGATGGAGCCCACCATCGACGTGGCATGCGCGAAGATCTCGTCGCCCGCGCAGGCCAGCCAGTATCCGCCGGACGCGGCGAGGTCCTCGCAGAAGGCCAGCACCGGGACGTTCTTCTCTGCGGCGAGGCTCCGGATACGTTCGGCGACCAGCGCCGACTGCGTCGGCGCCCCACCAGGCGAGTTAATCTCCAGCGCAACCGCGACCAGCCGCTCGTGCGCGAAAGCCCGCTTCAGCGCGGACTCCACACCCGCAATGTTGATGGCGCCCCTGCCGAGCGGTGAGGGCGTCGCCGTGATTACGCCGTGCAACCTGACCACGGCAACGATCGGCGATCGGTCCACTCGTTCGGAGATCACCGGCAGCTTCGAGACAACCCTCTCCGTGACATTCACGATGTCAGACTCTACGTTGCCGCCGGACTGGCGGGACTCGCGTGCTCCGCGTAGTCCGGCAACATCGGCCGGGCGCCCCTGGCGTACTTGGGCACCCGCAGCGTGATCTTCATGCCCTCGCCTGGCGCGGTCTCCAGCATCAACGCGTATTCGTTGCCGAAGGCCAGCCGCATCCGCTGGTTGATGTTGCCGATACCGACGTGTGCTCCGGTCTTGTGGGCATCGGCCAGCTCCTCGGTCAGCCGGTCGGCATCCATCCCCACGCCGTCGTCCTCCACGCTGATGAGCGCTTCCACCCCGTTGTCCTGCGCCATCACCGTGACGGTCCCGCCACCGGGTTTGCTCGCCAGCCCGTGCTTGACGGCGTTCTCCACCAGCGGCTGCAACACCAGGAACGGCACCACCACCGACATCACCTCCGGCGCGACCTTCAAGCGGACCGAGAGCCGCGCACCGTAGCGGGCGCGCTCCAGCATCAGGTAGCGGTCGATGTTGATCAGCTCATCGGCCAGCGTGGTGTAGAGCCCGGATGTCCGGAACGAGTACCGAGTGAACTCGGCGAATTCCAGCAGCAACTCCCGTGCCCGTTCCGGATCGGTGCGGATCAGTGAGGAGATGGTGTTGAGCGCGTTGTAGACGAAGTGCGGCGAGATCTGCGCCCGCAGCGCCCGGACCTCTGCCTGCGCGAGTTGCTCACGTGACTCTTCCAGCTTGGCGAGTTCGAGTTGGGTGCTGGCGAACCTCGCCACCTCCTCGGCCATCCTGATCAACCGCTTGTCGTCAAGCCCACCGATCACGATCAGTGCCCCGGCTTCGGTGTTCTCCACGATCAGCGGCACGATCACCGCGCTGCGCATCGGGCAGCGGCCGCCTCGCTGGCAGCGCGCGGCGTCGTGTACGACATGTTCTTTGCGGTGATTGGCGATGGCGCGGGAGATCGCGTCAGTGAGGTCGGCGTAGTGCTCGGTGGCCTCGCCATCCCAGGAGAGCAGGCTGCCGTCGCGATCGGCGATCCCGACAGCGATGCATTTGAGCATCTCCCGCAGGTGCGGTGTGGCCGTGTCAGCTGCCGAAGGAGTGAGCCCTTCGCGCAGGTCAGGAGCCGCTTTCGACATTCGCTGCAGTGCGTCCATCACGGCGTCGTCAACCGAGGAGCTCCGCCTGCCACCTCGGGTACGCGCGACGATCACGATCAGCAGTGTGAGCAGCGCCAGCGCGATCACGATAGCGCCGATCAGCAGCGGCCGGTCGAACGGCTGACTCATGACGTGTCAATCTCCTCACTCGCGCCCCTATGCTGCTGCGTGGCAGCCACGCTGGCAAGCAGCGCCTCCGCCGCCCTCATGGCTTTTCGGCGCCGAAAAGCCATGACGCAGAGCGATCATTTGAGGAGGCGGGAGAGCCTGCGGTCGGCGAGCGGCTTGCCGCCGGTCTGACAGGTCGGGCAGTACTGGAACGACTTGTCCGCGAAGGACACCTCGCGCACCGTGTCGCCACACACTGGGCACGGTAAGCCGCTGCGCCCGTGTACTCGCAAACCGGAGCGCTTCTCACCCTTCAACCGCGCCGCCTCCTGCCCGACGGAGCGATCGACCGCGGCGGTGAGTACCGCTACCAGTGCCGCGTGCAACCGCTCGACCGAGGTTGTCGGCAGCCTGCCTGCCGTGGCATACGGCGAGAGCCCCGCGATATGCAGGATCTCATCGGAGTAGGCGTTACCGATCCCGGCGATCAGCGACTGGTCGGTGAGTGCGGACTTCAGCCTGGTGGTGCGCCCCGAGAGCAGTGCCGCGAACTCCTCGGCGGTCACCGCGAGCGCGTCGGGGCCCAGCCTGGCGATGCCGGCGACCTCGGCGGGATCCCGCACGATCCACACCGCCAGGCCTTTCTTCGTGCCCGCCTCGGTGAGATCGAATCCTGGCCCTTCGCCGGGTGGGCCGAGATGAACCCGCATCGCGAGCGGTCCCTTACCTGGCTTCGGTGGCGCCGCCGCCGGATTCTGGACCCAGCGCAACCAGCCTGCCCGCGCCAGGTGCACGATCAGGTGCAGTCCGTCGCAGTCGAGGTCAAGATGCTTGCCATGCCGGTCCGCAGCGGTGACCTGCCTCCCGTGCAGGTCGGTCCATTGTGGACTCACTGTCTTGAGCACCGTCAACGACGCGAGGTCGACGCGGGTGACCGCCCTGCCGACCGCATGTTCACGCAGGTGGGCAGCGAGCGCTTCGACCTCGGGTAATTCCGGCATCTGCCCAGTGTGACTCGGTTGTGCTGATCAGTCGACCGGATGCAGCGGGCCCTCGACGTGCGGGATCGAGTGCATCTCGATCTCCCTTGCCACCTTGGAGAGCTGCTGCTGGGAGCGGAACGTGCCATGCACCGTGCCGACCCAGTGCTCGGCGGGTCGCTCGTCGTTCGGGTCCTCATCGGTCTCCGCGAGCAGCGTCCACGGCCGGCCGAACCCCCATCGGAGCAGGAAGACCGCCACTCCAGCCACGAGCACCAGCAGTAGCCAGCCGGGGAGCACGACCGCGTTCGGCGTCCACGCCACCAGTACCACGACGAGCACCACCAGCAGTAACGCCAACGCTATGGCCGACCGCTGACCACCGGCCATGTCATGTTCGAAGTCGTCCGCGGTCGCCGGACTACGCCACATCAACCGCCGGTGCAAGATCCACTCGCGACCATCGGGGCCTCGGATCAGCCGTGCCAACGACGCCTCCACATGTAGTCACCGCACGTACCCGTAAAGGTACCGCCCGGAAGGTTGGCCGTGCGAGTGAATCAAACGTCAGCCGGACGACACCAATCATCACGGTGTGCATCAACCTGATTACAGGTCAGCCTCAGCGGCCATTTCAGACACCACCCAGTTGGCCTAATAGTTTACCGTCCAAGCGGTGAAGGAGGTAACCGTGACCGGATGGCGAGCCAAGGCTGCCGAACTGCTGCCCGAGCTCTCCGCTGCGCTGCACGAGGGATGGTCGGTGCACCTGTTCCTGTGGGAGTTACAGGACCTCCTGCGGGAAGCCCATCGCGCCAAGAACCTAGGCGTGCTGCGACGCGGCTACTGCTTCGCCGACTGGTGCCTCAACCAGCCGGAACGGTTCCTGGCCAACGCGGCCGCCGTCAGTTTCTACGAGCACATCTTCGACGATTGGGAAATGCGCCACGAGGTGCTGCCGTGGCTTCCCGCGCAGGCCATCGAGCAGGTCCGCCCGCTGTGGGAATGGCGGCTGCCCGCCGATCGGCTACTGGAGGTCGACCGGCTCGTCGGCGGCGCCACGCAACGCAACACCCAGCATCCGATAGGATGAGCGCGACGCCGTTCCGGCGTATGCGGACGTAGCGCAGCTGGTAGCGCATCACCTTGCCAAGGTGAGGGTCGCGGGTTCGAATCCCGTCGTCCGCTCGCGGTTGGGTGGAGTGTGTTCGCGGAAAGCGCGAACCGGTACCGCTCCCCATCACGCCGGGGGCTGAGCGCACGGCGCAAGTCCCTTGAGCTTTCTTGGCTGCTTGCGGCGTCTTCCCGGTCATATGCCTGCGTGGTGTGGCGCTGCACACGCAGATGTGGCGTGCTGAATCGTGGCGTGTTAGCCTGCAGTAGGTAAGGCTTGCCTAATTATTTGGAGCGCCTCGTGGTTGGCGGTGACGTGCATCCGTTGTTGGGATCCGCGCTGCGGCTCTCTCAGCTCGATGCCCGCACCGGCTTCCGCTCGCCGGCTCCCCACCTCGACGGCTGGCATCCGCTGACCGAGGTCGCGGGTAGCCCGATGGTCACCGCCTGCCTCGACGCGCTGCCGGGAACCCGGACCGGAATGCGCAATGTCGCCGCGGCCCAGCTTGCCGCGAGCCTTGCCTGTTGCTTGGTTCGCCCGCTGATGGCCATGCTGCACATCGACCACCGGGTGCCCGCACTGCGACCGGAATCCACTCACGTGCTGCAGCGGGACGGCCGCTTCCACGCATTGGCTCTCGACGCCTGCGATATCTACGCCCTGCCAGGCGACCCGGCCACTGGACACCCCGCGCTGCACACCGTCACCGGCCACGACGATCTGGACGCGTTGGTGGCACGACAAATCCACGCGGTGCTCGCTCCCGTGCTGCACACCATTCGCGCGGAAGGCCGGTACGGATTGCCCCGGCTGTGGGGTGCGATACTGGACATGATCGGCGCGACCTCGCTGCTCGTCGCCCGCATCGGAGGGCTCGATCAGTGCCAGGTATGGCACCGCGCGAAGCATCTGTGCGCGCTGGTGCAGGAGTTGGCCGACCAGCCGAGGGCCTGCCACCCGCGACCGTTCGCCGTCAACTGGTCGGGCGGGGAAGCGCTCTACACCGTGAAAGGCACCTGCTGCCTGCAGTACCGCGAATACGGGCTGCGCGCGGGCGAGGGGCAAGACGGCGATTCCTACTGCAAAACCTGCCCGTTCGTGACCGAAGGCAAACGGCAATCACAGTGCAGCAACCAACTCGAACACGATATGGCCCACGCGCGCTGACCGTGCACAGGGTTAGGGGGTCTTGAAGACACCCAAACCCACTGGGCAGGCGACGCCGGTTTCGCCGTGGCCGCAGTAGCCGTCCGGCACCTTGTGCAGGTACTGCTGGTGGTACTCCTCGGCGTAGTAGAACTCCGCGAGCGGCGCGATCTCGGTGGTGATCTCCCCGAACCCCGCCTTGCTCAACTCCGCCTGGTACAGCTCGCGGGAACGCTCCGCGGCCGCCTGCTGCCCGGGTTCGGTCCAGTAGATCGCCGAGCGGTACTGGCTGCCGGTGTCGTTTCCCTGGCGCATCCCCTGCGTCGGGTCGTGGCCTTCCCAGAACGTCTTGAGCAGCTGCTCGTAGGACACCGCCTTCGGGTCGAACACCACCAGCACCGACTCGGTGTGCCCGGTCCGCCCCGAGCACACCTCCTCGTAGCTGGGATTCGGGGTGTAGCCGCCCGCGTACCCGACGGCCGTGCTGTGCACGCCCGCGGTCTGCCAGAAGCCGCGCTCGGCACCCCAGAAGCAGCCCATGCCGAACACCGCTCGGCTGGTGCCTTCCGGGAACGGCGGGACGATCCGCCGTTCCGGGTACACCGCGTGCTGCTCACCCACAGCCATTGCTGAACTCCGGCCCGGGAGGGCCTCGTCTGCCGATATCATGTGGGTCCTGCCCCGACCGAACCATGCCATGCCTCCACTCTACGGCGTGCGGCGGCGGTGCCGGGGCGCTCACCCGCTGGCGCGATCATCCGGCCACCCGGCCACGCGTACCAGGTCGGGACGTCAGCCCGGCAAGCAGCCCGGTTCGTCGTCATCGTCACGAAGCATCATCGACGACCCCGACGAGCGGCTGCGGATCTACCCGAATCGTCCCCCGGCGCGGGGAACGACTGATCCAGCGCCCAAGAATCCACGTCGTATAGCCAGATCCCGAAAGGCACCTGCTGCCTGCAGTACCGCGAATGCGAAGTGACACCACGTGACGCGGGATATCACAACTTGACACACCTGGACACAGCGCCGGGCCGACCATGCAGAATGTGGCACATCCGGACACAGCAGGCGACGGGGAGACACAGGTGACCTGGCAGGACGAGCAGCGAAAGCTCTCCGAGCAGTACAGCCGCGGGGAGATCTCGCCCGAGGAGTTCCGCACCCGCCGTGATCAGCTGTTCGCGGCGGCCAGCGGAGGACCGAACTCCGCCCCGCAACCTCCGGAAGCGACCCAGGCGATGCGCCCGGTTGGCCCACCCACGTCACAGGGGCAAGGCCAACCGGAACGTACGCAGATTGTCCGCGGGATGGGTGGCCAATCCGATGCCGACCGCACGCAGATCGTGCACGGTGCGGGCCAACAGCCGGCGAGCGGAGGTTTCCCCGCCCAGTACCCTGCAGGCTCCGGCGTGCCCCAGGAGGATGAGGCCCTGCCGTGGGCAGGTTCCGAGGTGCCGCCACTGGTCGCCCCCGGTAGCACCGAATGGTTGCAGCAGGGCCCCGAAGTCTTCCGGGAGAAGAAGGGCAACAAGGGCAAGATCATCGCGGTGGTGGTGGCGATCGTGGTGCTCGCGGGTATCGCGTTCGGGTCCTACATGCTGTGGGGAAGGGATGGTTCCGGTCCGCAGCCAGGCCCCAATCCGCAGCCGACCACCACTCGACAGGCACCGCCGAAGCCCGTCGAGACCTTCCCACTCGGCAAGCTGCCCGCAACGATCTCAGTCCGCAAGGACATCACCCAGGTTTCGCAGTTCGGCTCGCTCAACTACCTGGTACCCACGGAGATGCAGGCGTACACCGGCAGTGGCGCGAAGAAGGCCAAGATGGCCACGGGCACGCTCAGCGACGGCTCCAAGGTGACTATCCTCTTCGCCCAGGCCAAGGATGCCCAGGCGGCGTTCACGGCGGTACGTAGGCTGGACGCGATCCAGATCCACAACGGTCGCATCCAGGACAACAGTGCACCAGCCGGGGTCGAAGTCGCCACAATCGAATCCAAGAAGGTCGGCGATAAGCAGCAAGCCGCTGGTATCCGCGCGCACTACTCGCACAACAACATCATCGTGCGCATCGATATCAGCGGCCCATCGCTAGCAGCCATCACCCCGGATTTCCAGACAGTGCTCGCCTCGGAGCTGAAGGTGCTGCCTGCTAATGGTTGAGCGGACGCCATCTGGTCGTGCCGTGACGGGATGCACCATCGTCGCGCGCAACTACCTGCCTGCGGCGCGCGTACTCGCCCGCTCCTACCACGCGCATCATCCTGGCGACGGATTCGTCATCGCGGTGATCGACGCCGCGCCCGAGGATCCCGACCTCGGCGAGCAGCCCGACGGTTACCGGCTGGTGGGGCCGCCGGAATTCGATATCGACGAGCAGACCTACCTGCGCATGGCTACCGCGTACTCGGTCACGGAGCTGGCCACCTCGGTGAAGCCGTACCTCCTGCGCACGCTGCGGACGCGCAACGACGTGGTTATCTACCTCGATCCAGATATCGAGGTGTACGCGCCTATGCCCGAACTGGTCACGCTGGCAACCGAGCACGGCATCGTGCTGACACCGCACTTCCTCTCACCACTACCGCGCGATGGCAAAGAGCCCAGCGAGGCCGACATCATGGGTGCGGGCATCTTCAATCTCGGGTTCGTCGCAGTCGGACCAGGCTCCGAGGGCTTCCTGGACTTCTGGGCCGAGCGGCTACGCACCGACGCGATCGCATCGCCCGCGGCGCAACTATTCACCGACCAGCGGTGGGTCGATCAGGTTCCTTCGCTGTTCAGCTTTCATGTACTGCGCGATCCCGGTTGCAACGTGGCGTACTGGAACCTGCACGAGCGCGGGATCGCGCGGGACGGCGCCACCCCCACGGCGGGTGGCAAGCCGCTGCGGTTTTTCCATTTCAGTGGCTACCGGCCGGAACGTCCGTGGGTCCTGTCGAAGTACTGCGAACGGGAGCCAAGGGTCACGCTGTCGCAGATTCCGGAGCTGCGGCGGCTGTGCGACAGCTATGGTAGGTCGCTCCGGGAGGCAGGTTACGCGGAGA
>JBOHEL010000089.1:0-12876 GCA_050700995.1 Sciscionella sp.
CGCTGCGGACGCTCTTGACGATCAGATAGCGAAGGAAGCCGCCAATGCAGGCTTCGACTTCGTCGACGTGCGGGCAGCGTTCGCCGACCATGGGATCTGCTCATCGGACTGGTGGCTGAACAGCACGACGTGGCCGATCACGGATTCGTACCATCCCAACGCCAAGGGTCACGCCGACGGCTATCTGCCCGCGCTGGACGCCGTGACCTCCTGACCCCTGGACCAACACGTTAGTGACCGCTAACATGATAGTCGATGTTAGCGGTCACTAACGTGTTGATGTCTGGGGTGGGAAGGAGCGGCAGGCGTGGACGCACCTGTGCTGGAAAGCGCGGCCGATCGCGGCAGCGAGCAGTTCGACCGGTCCGCCACGGAGCACGCGGGGCTGGTCAAGCTGCTGCGTGAGCGGCTGGCCGATGCCGCTCGTGGCGGGCCTGAGAAGTCGCGGGCCCGCCACGTGGAACGTGGCAAGTTGCTACCCCGCGACCGGGTGGACGCACTGCTCGACGCGGGTTCACCGTTGCTGGAACTGTCCCCGCTCGCCGCGTACGGGATGTACGAGGACGAGGCGCCCGCGGCGGGAATCATCACCGGCATCGGCCGCATCTCGGGCCGGGAGTGCGTGATCGTCGCCAACGACGCCACCGTCAAGGGCGGCACCTACTTCCCGATGACGGTCAAGAAGCACCTACGTGCGCAGGAAGTGGCGTTGCACAACAACTTGCCGTGCGTGTATCTGGTGGATTCCGGCGGCGCCTTCCTGCCGAGGCAGGACGAGGTGTTCCCCGACCGCGAGCACTTCGGCCGGATCTTCTACAACCAGGCGACGATGTCCGCGCGCGGTATCCCGCAGATCGCGGCGGTGCTCGGCTCCTGTACGGCGGGAGGCGCCTATGTGCCCGCCATGAGCGACGAGGCGGTCATCGTGCGCGACCAGGGCACGATCTTCCTCGGCGGCCCGCCACTGGTGAAAGCTGCGACCGGCGAGGAGGTGACGCCTGAGGAACTCGGTGGTGGTGAGCTGCACTCCAGAACGTCCGGGGTCACCGACCACCTCGCAGAGGACGACGCGCACGCGCTGCAGATGGTGCGGCAGATCGTGAGTACCCTCGGCCCGCGCGTACCCCGCCCGTGGCAGGTCAGCACGCCGGAGCCGCCGAAGGTCGATCCCGACGAGCTCTACGGCGTCCTGCCCGCTGATTCGCGCACCCCTTACGACGTGCGTGAGGTGATCGCGAGAGTCGTCGACGGCAGCAGGTTCGCTGAGTTCAAGGCGGAGTACGGCAGCACCCTGGTTACCGGGTTCGCCACTATCCACGGCCATCCGGCGGGGATCGTGGCGAACAACGGTGTGCTGTTCAGCGAATCGGCCATGAAGGGCGCACATTTCATCGAGCTGTGCGACCAGCGGCGGATTCCGCTGGTGTTCCTGCAGAACATCACCGGCTTCATGGTCGGAAGGGAGTACGAGGCTGGCGGCATCGCCAAGCACGGCGCCAAGATGGTGACAGCGGTTGCCTGCGCCAGGGTACCCAAGTTCACCGTGATCATCGGTGGTTCGTTCGGCGCAGGGAACTACTCGATGTGCGGCAGGGCGTACTCGCCTCGATTCCTCTGGATGTGGCCGAATGCGCGGATATCAGTGATGGGCGGGGAGCAGGCGGCCTCGGTCCTGGCGACGGTCCGCGCCGACGGGATGGCGGCTCGCGGCGAGCCATGGCCGAATGCCGAGCAGGACGCGTTCAAACAGCCGATTCGCGATCAGTACGAGGCGCAGGGAAATCCGTACTACTCAACCGCGCGGCTGTGGGACGACGGCGTGATCGACCCCAAGGACACCAGGATGGTGCTCGGGCTCGCGCTCTCCGCGGCGGCGAACGCGCCGCTTGAGCCGATCCGCAACGGCGTCTTCCGGATGTGAGAGCGAGACTCGATGTTTGACACAGTGCTGATCGCCAACCGCGGCGAGATCGCGGTAAGGGTGGCGAAGACGCTACGGCGGATGGGTATCCGCTCGGTTGCGGTGTACAGCGACGCCGACGCGCGGGCACGTCACGTGCGGGTGGCCGACGAGGCGATAAGGATCGGGCCCGCGGCCGCGCGGGAGAGCTACCTCTCGATCCCGCACATCCTGGCAGCGGCACGCGCGAGCGGCGCCGACGCGGTGCATCCAGGCTACGGGTTCCTCTCGGAGAACGCGGCATTCGCGGGCGCCTGCGCCGATGCCGGACTGGCATTCATCGGCCCACCCGCGTCGGCAATCGAGGCGATGGGGGACAAGATCCGTGCCAAGCAGACCGTTGCGGCGGCAGGCGTACCCGTGGTTCCCGGGCGTACCGAGTCGGGTATGAGCGATGCCGCCATCGCGGCCGCAGCCGGCGAGGTTGGCTACCCGGTGCTGCTCAAGCCCTCCGCCGGTGGCGGAGGGAAGGGCATGCGCCTGGTCACCGAGCCGGATGCGATTGGCGGCGCGATCGAATCGGCGCGTCGGGAAGCTTCGGCCGCATTCGGCGACGACACCTTGCTTGTCGAGCGTTTCGTGGTGAATCCGAGGCATATCGAGATCCAGGTACTCGCGGACGCGCACGGCACGGTCAGGCATCTCGGCGAGCGGGAGTGCAGCTTGCAGCGGCGCCATCAGAAGATCGTCGAGGAATGCCCGTCACCGCTGCTGCTCGCCGTTCCGGACGGGGAACGCATCCGGGAACGTATGGGTTCCGCCGCCGTGGAGGCGGCAAGGGCCTGTGGATATGTCGGTGCGGGCACCGTGGAGTTCATCGTCTCGACGGATGCTCCCGACGAGTTCTACTTCATGGAGATGAATACCCGGCTGCAGGTGGAGCATCCGGTCACCGAGATGGTCGCGGGCATCGACCTTGTGGAGCAGCAGGTGCGGGTCGCGGCGGGGGAAACCTTGACACTCCATGACTTTCGGCCGCGCGGCCACGCGATCGAGGCGCGGATCTACGCTGAGGATCCCGATCACGGCTTCCTGCCTACCGGCGGCACCGTGCTGGCATTGCGCGAGCCGGAGTCCCGGCTGCGGGTGGATTCCGGGATCGCGGCCGGTGCCGAGATTTCCAGTGATTACGACCCGATGCTCGCCAAGTACGTCGCATATGGGGCTGATCGGGCGGAGTCTTTGCGCACGTTGCGGGCCGGGCTCACCGAGGCAGTGGTGCTGGGCGTGCCGACGAATATCCCGTTCCTGTCGCGGTTGCTGGCGGACCCCGATGTGGTCGCGGGTGACATCGATACCGGCCTGGTAGAGCGCAAGACCGAGGCGCTAACCGGAGCCGAAGTGCCGCAGCACGTGCTGGTGGCCGCGGCGATGGAGCGTGCGCTGGCACTGGAGGGTCGCGGCGTCGATCCGTGGGATCTGCCTGGCGGTTGGCGTGTCGGGCAAGCAGCCGTGGCCAGTTGGCAGATGGCAGTCGGCGGCGGCGACCCTGTCACGGTGAGCGTCTCGGGGCGTGCGGCGGCAGCCATGGTGTCCATTTCGGATGGTGAGCCGGTGGCGGCGACCGCGGTGTGGGACGGCGAGGATCTGGTGGTACGGCAGGGCGGGCGGGTGCGCCGCTATGCCTGGGCGCGAGCCGGCAGCATCTTGTGGCTGACCGAGGGTGGTGGCACCTGGGCGGTATCTGAGCAGTCAAGGCTGGAGGCCGCCCGCCGTGATGTGGCGGCGGGTGGTTCGGGGGAGATCGTCTCACCCATGCCGGGAACCGTGCTTGTCGTCAAGGTCGCCAAGGGGGAGGTGGTGACCGCTGGGCAGCCGGTGGCGGTGGTGGAAGCGATGAAGATGGAGCACACCGTGACCGCGGGGATCGACGGCAGGGTGCGGAAGTTGCCGGTACGCGCCGGACAGCAAGTTGCGCTGGGGCAAGTGCTCGCGCTCATCACTGCGGAGGAGTGAGAAAGTGATCGACCTGCGGTTGGACGAGGAATACGAGACGCTGCGCAAGACCGTCGCGGAATTCGCGCGGGAGGAGGTCGCGCCCGTCGTCGCGGGGTATTACGAGCGCGAGGAGTTCCCGTACGAGATCGTGGCGAAGATGGGACGGATGGGCCTGTTCGGGCTGCCGTTCTCCTCGGAGTACGGCGGAATGGACGGGGATTACTTCGCGCTGTGCCTGGCCCTTGAGGAACTCGCCAGGGTTGACTCCTCGGTCGCGATCACGCTGGAGGCGGGGGTGTCGCTTGGCGCGATGCCGCTACACCGGTTTGGCACAGCAGAACAGAAACAACGCTGGCTGCCGAGGCTGTGTACCGGTGAGGCGCTCGGTGCGTTCGGGCTCACCGAACCGGATGGAGGCTCGGATGCCGGAGCCACGAGGACCACCGCCAAGTCGCGCGACGGCCAGTGGGTGATCAACGGTTCCAAGGCGTTTATCACCAACTCGGGCACGAACATCACCTCGCTGGTCACCGTTACCGCGGTGACAGGGATGAAGCCGGACGGGCGCAAGGAGATCTCGGCGATCATCCTGCCCTCCGGCACGCCGGGGTTCACGGTTGACAAGAAGTACTCGAAGGTCGGCTGGGCTGCGTCGGATACCCATGGCCTGGCTCTCGTTGACTGCCGGGTGCCCGAGGAGAATCTGCTCGGTGAGCGTGGCAGAGGGTACGCCCAGTTCCTGTCCATTTTGGACGAGGGCAGGATCGCGATCGCGGCGCTGTCGGTCGGGCTGGCGCAGGGCTGTATCGACGAATGCGTGCGCTATGCGCACCAGCGGGAGGCCTTCGGCCGCAAGATCGGAGAGTACCAGGCGATCCAGTTCAAGATCGCTGACATGCAGGCGAGGGTGCACACGTCCAGGCTGGCCTATTACGCGGCGGCTGCGAAGATGCTGCGCGGTGAGCGGTTCAAGTCGGAGGCCGCGATCGCCAAGCTGATTTCCTCCAATGCCGCGATGGACAATGCCAGGGACGCCACCCAGATCTTCGGCGGGTACGGTTTCATGAATGACTCCGCCGTCGGCCGCTTCTACCGCGACGCCAAGATCCTTGAGGTCGGCGAGGGCACCAGCGAGGTCCAGCGGATGCTGATAGCGCGGGAGCTGGGTCTCTAACGCACCTCCACCCGAGATCCACCTCACGGGTGGGGTTGGTGTGGGAGCTTGTCCATGGTAGAGACCGGCCCTCGTTGTCGCGCGTCGAACGTCGCCGGAATCCTACGAAAGTAGGGCGTTCGGCGGAATTGCTTCCACTGCGGGTCCGCGCCGAATAGCCTTCCCTCGTCACGATTGGGGGCCGAACGTTGGTGTCGGCCGTACCGAAGGGATTCCGGCCTTGCGAAGAGCACCCGTCTTGGTCACCGCGCTCGCGGTCGTTGGAGGGCTCGCGTGCGCACTACCTGCCGCGGCGGCGACGCCGCGCGCGACCGTGACCGACTCGCATCCATCCTGGGCAACACCACAGGCGAAGGTGGCTGACAGTCCTTCGGCTTCCAAGCTCACCTTCCGGGTCTATCTGCGGCCGAGCGATCAGGCGGGCGCGGCGGCCACCGCGCGCTCGGTGACCGATCCCCGCAGCGCCTCTTACCGGAACTTCCTGACCCCCGACCAGGTGCGTCAGCGGTTCGCGCCGAGTGCCGCCGAGGTCAGTTCGATGCGGAACTGGCTCGGGTCGAGTGGATTCTCGATAGGCATCGTCGCCGCCAACCGCGCCTATATCGAGGCAACCGGCACCGTGGCGCAGGCGGAGCGGGCGTTCGGCGCGCAGCTCGCCGACTACCGGGTGGGCGGTACGACGGTGCGCGGGCCAGACCGGGATCTCACCGTCCCAGCCGCACTCGCACCCGAGGTGCTCGGCGTGATCGGCGTGGACCAGGCGCTGAACCTGGTCCGGCCGGACCACACCACCGGCGCCGACACCCCCGCCACGACCCGGGCCGCCACAGAAAGCTCACCAAGTACGGTGAAGCCGGGCCCCGGCTTCCGTAACGCCGAACCCTGCGGTGACTACTACGGCCAAAAGGTCGACACCACCGACCCGAAGTTCCACGGCAAGAACCTGCCCTACGCGCCGTGCGGCTACAAGCCCGCACAGCTGCGCTCGGCATACGGCATCGACGGGGCGGTGAAGCACGGCATTGACGGCAGCGGCCAGACGGTGGCCATCGTGGATGCTTTCGCCTCCCCGACGATCTACTCCGACGCCAGCACCTACGCCAAGCGCAACGATCCTTCGCACCCGCTGACACAGCAGCAGTTCAAGCAGATCGTGTTCCCGCCGACGCCCGGTTCGGAGGCGCCCGGCCAGTGCGATGCGGCAGGTTGGTACGGCGAGGAAACCCTCGACGTCGAGGCCGTGCACGCGATGGCACCCGGTGCGCACATCCTCTTCGTCGGTGGTTCGGACTGCCAGGACAGCTCACTTGACAAGGCGTTGAACGAGATCGTCGCCCACCACGAAGCGGGCATCATCTCCAACTCCTACGGTGATCTCGGCGAAGATGTCCCCGCGGACGAGGTGCAGGCGTTCAACTCCATCGCGATCCAGGCGGCGCTGGAGGGTATCGGGGTGTACTTCTCGTCGGGAGACTCCGGTGACGAGGTGGCCAACGTCGGTCATCCTTCCGCCGACTTCTCCGCGTCCAGCCCGTGGGTGACCGCGGTCGGCGGTACGTCGCTTGGCATCGGCAAGAGCGGCAAGATCGTGACCGAGACCGGCTGGGAAAGCACCAAGAGCACGCTGACCGATGGCAAGTGGGTCGATGGCGGCTACCTCTACGGTGCGGGCGGCGGCACCAGCGTGCTGTTCGCCGAGCCGTTTTACCAGCGTGGCGTGGTGCCGACCGCGCTGGCTAAGAAGAACCAGCACGGCAACCACCTCGGTCGCGTGGTGCCGGACATCTCGGCGCTGGCCGATCCCAACACCGGGATGCTCGTCGGGCAGACGCAGACGTTCCCCGACGGCGCGTACTACGACCAGTACCGCATCGGTGGCACCAGCCTTGCCTGCCCGCTGACCGCTGGCATGATGGCGGTGTCCGACCAGTTGGTGCACCACCCGCACGGGTTCATCAACCCGCTGCTGTACTTGCGGGGCGAGCACGGCGCGGCGCTGCGGGACGTGCGGCACGTCGGAGGTGGCGTGGTGCGGGTGGACTACGTCAACGGCGTTGACGACTCCGCTGGGCTGACCACATCGGTGCGCACGTTCGATTACCGCAAGCTGGCGATCAAGACGAGGCGCGGTTACGACGACGTGACCGGCCTCGGCTCACCGAACGGCTGGGCGTTCCTAGCCCTCCCCTGAGGCGGTTGTGCTGAAAGTGGCTTTTGTGTCGTCTAGCAGTGCGGAAGCCACTTTCAGCAGCCCCTGGTGTCAGGCGGGGTGGATGGCTGTGACGAAGCGGGACCAGGTGGCGTCGGTGAACACCAGGGTGCCGGTGGCGGGGCTCTTGGAGTCGCGCACGCCGACGGCCGGTGCCTCGAAGGCGACCTGCACGCAGTTGCTGGAGTCGCCGCTGTAGCTGCTGGTGCGCCAGTCGGCGGCCTGGAAGGCGACCTGCACGCAGTTGCCGGAGCTGCCGCTGTGGCTGCTGGTGCGCCAGCCGGCTGCGGAGAAGTCCGCGACGATCATGTTGGCTCCTGTTCGTCTCGGGCGCGCTCGACGGCGAGCTTGGCGATCAGCTCGGCCGAACGTTTCGGCGTCAGCGCCCGCTCGTGGATACGCTGCCAGGCGAGTCTATAGCTGGCGATATGCGGCTCCTCCTCCAGGAAGATACTCATCACCCTGTTCTCCAGGTGTACCAGCGTGGGGTCGTCGGGGAAGTCCATGATCACGAATGGGCCTTCCAGGCCGGGGTGCGGACCGGCCGCGAGCGGCACGACCTGGATCCTCACGTGTGGACGCCGCACCAGCTCGCCAAGGTGGCGTAGCTGCGCGGCGAGCACGCCGGGGCCGCCCAGTGGTATCCGCAGCGCCGGTTCCGCGACCAGCGCGTGCAATTGTGGCGGTAGCGGCCGGGACAGGATGGCGTGCCTGGCGAGCCGCGCCGACACCTTGGTGTCCACTTGGGACTCAGTACGAGAATGGGCGGCGGTGCCGTGGATGATGGCGCGCGCGTAGTCGGCGGTTTGCAACAGCCCTGGGATCATCGTGGGTTCATAGTTGCGCAGCGCGTTCGCCTTGCGTTCCCAATCGATCAGCACGTCCCACTGCTCGGGCAGCTCCCCGCCATGAATCTGTACCAGCCCTGGCTTCTCGGCTTCCCGCACCAGGTCGAGCAGCCGCTCCCGGCGCTCGCCGGTGACATGGAACAGGCCAAGCATCGCGGCGACCTCTTCCGGGTGCAGCCCCATCTGGCCGTTCTCGATCCGGCTGATCTTGCTCTGCGAGATCCCCAGCCGCGCGCCGACCTCGCCAGCCGTGAGGCCGCTGCCCTTGCGCAGCCTGCGCAGCTCAGCCGACACCTGCCGCGATCGCACGGTCCGCTGTCCCCTGGTCACGCCATGCGCCCCCTTCGTCGGAAATATTCCACCGCCGCATAAACGTGCCCTAGCGGCGTCGCGCTGCGAGACTCTGAGGTGATCTCACAGTAGGTACGAATCCAAAGTCAACTGCATACGCCCGTTCGTGGACAGGCCTATGCGACATTCAGGAAGGACCTGGAGCGTTGATGACTCACCGAGGGATCGCCCTCGACAGCTGGGCGATGGTGGACGGCGAATGCCCAATCACCTGCGAGGTGATCGGTGATCAGGCGCAGTTCCTGCTGGGCCACAGCGTCGGGTCGCTCAACCTGATCGCCAGCGAAACCGGCTTGGCCGCACTCGTCGGGGTAGCCACCGAGGCGCTGCGACGCTGGCAGGCCATACCGCACGGCGAGAAAGTGCTGTTCACGGTGCCGCCATCGGCCACCTGACCGCACGTTGTGCTGAAAGTGGCTCTTGTGTCGTCTAGCCGTGCAAGAGCCACTTTCAGCAGCCTCTATGGCACAAGAGCCACTTTCAGCACGATCAGTCGTTGGCGTTGCCTGCCTGCCAGGTGGACCACGGGACCGACCAGTCGCCGTAGAGGTCCCACACCGGGAGTTGCTTGCCCCCGGAGTTGGACACCTCGACCACGTCGCCGTAACTGAAGTGCTGGAAGAACCACTGGCCGTTGGCGGCGTTGAGGTTGATGCAGCCGTGCGAGACGTTGCTGCTGCCCTGGTCTCCGACCGAGTTCGGGTTCTCGTGCACGAACTCACCATCGTTGGAGATCCGCACCGACCATTTCTCGTGCGATCGGTAGTAGTTCGGGTCGCCCTTGCAGACACCGTAGGTGCAGGAATCCATGATGTAGTCGGCGTGCTTTGCCGACACCACGTGGATGCCCTCATGGGTAGGCGTGGCGTCCTTGCCCATCGAGATCGGCATCGTCTTGACCGCCTGGCCGTTGTGGTAGATGGTCATGTGCTCGGTGTTGCCGTCGGCCTTGCCTATCCAGGAGTCGTGCACCTTGTAGGTGACGTCACGGTCATCGGCGCCGTACACACCGCCTCCGAAGTCAAGGCCGTACACGTTCGCCTTCACGTGGATCGTGGTGCCAGGCTTCCAGAACTCCTTCGGTCGGTAGTGCACGTTCTTGCTGTCGATCCAGTACCAGGCGCCTTCCTGCGGAGGGTTGCTTGTGACCTGCAGGTGCTTCTGCACCTCGGCCTTGTTCTTCACCGGGTAGGTGAACTGGAAGACGATCGGCTGCCCGACACCGATACCGGAGTTCTGCACGGTTCCCGGCGCGGGGATCATGTTGGCGTTGGCTTGCTGCTTCGGGTCGATCGTCTTGATCGTGGCCTGCTTCTGGGTGGTCAAGCCCTTGGCGTCCTTGCCATGTGCGACCACGTTGTAGGTGGAGCCGTAGCCAAGCACCTCGTTGGAGGTCCATGTCCCCTTGTCCGCGGCGAGGGCGCCGGTGACGGTGGTGCCCTTCGCGGCGTTGGTAACGGCGACACTGGTCAACCTCCCGCCAGTGGCCTTCACCACGATGGGAGTGGTGGGATTCACGGAACTATCACTCGATGGGGTGACGGCGATCGTGACCGCGGGCTTGTCGACGGTCGTGGTGGTGCCGCCACTGTGGCTCGTGCCGCCGCCTCCGCCCCCTCCGGAGCTACAGGCGGTCAGCACCAGTGCCGCCACGGCGAGCACCGTGACGCCAAGTGTTGCGTTGAGCCCCGCTCGACCAGTAACTTTCCGCAGCGCGGATGTTCTCAGCCGCGCCGTCTTCCCGTTCCGCATCTGCCCTCTTCATCGCCAGAAGTGGTAGGTGTTTGCCCGGTTGCCTTGATGGTGGCCCCCACCTTGCCTTGATACAGGCTATGACGCGTGTGTGGGGCCGGCGTTGCGTGCGCGCCGGATAGATCACAGTGCCGCATTGCCGACTTGCCACTGCGAACCGAGCCGGGCGAACCAAGGACCGCCACCCGATGACGACGAAGCCAAGAACCAATACTATCGGTTGCCATGGGCAACCAGTCGGATCTCAGGGAACACAATACGGCCGTCGAGTGGCTCAGGACACAGTACTCTGCCCTCCCCGCCGGTTCGCCGGTAAGGCTGTCCAAACCCACCTCGAATCTGTTTCGTTTCCGTGAGCCGTCGCGCAGCCCTGGGTTGGACGTCAGCGCTTTCGGCAAGGTGCTCAGCGTCGACGCGCCGGGGCGGACTGCGCAGGTCGGAGGAATGACGACTTACGAGAATCTGGTCGCGGCGACGTTGCCGCACGGGTTGATGCCGACGGTCGTCCCGCAGCTCAAGACCATCACCATCGGTGGCGCGGTCGCCGGCCTCGGTATCGAGTCCTCGTCGTTCCGCGACGGCCTGCCGCACGAGGCCGTCAGGGAGATGGAGATCCTCACCGGCGATGGCCGGGTGGTCCTCGCCAGGGCCGACAACGACGACGCCGAACTGTTCCACGGCTTCCCGAACTCCTACGGCACGCTGGGCTACACGCTGCGCTGCGAGATCGAGCTGCAACCCGTGCGGCCGTACGTCCAGTTGCGGCACGTTCGGTGTGGGGACGCGGAGGAGGCCGCGGAGTTGATCGCCGAGGTCTGCCTGCGCCGTAGCCACCTCGGTCAGCAGGTGGATTTCGTGGACGGCACGGCCTTCACCCCGAGGCAGATCTACGTGACGCTTGGCACGTTCACCGACAACGCGCCTTCCGGTACCAGCGACTACACCGGTCAGCAGATCTACTACCGCTCCATCCCGTTGCGCGAGGTGGACCACCTGAGTACGCACGACTACCTCTGGCGCTGGGATACCGACTGGTTCTGGTGCTCCGGCGCCCTTGGCGCGCAGAATGCCCTGGTGCGGCGTTTCTGGCCTGCGAGGTATCTGCGCTCGGACGTCTACCGTCGGATCGTGGCCTTCGACCGGCGGCACCGGTTGATGGACCGGGCCTACCGGCTGCTCGGTCAACGGCAGCGGGAGGCGGTCATCCAGGACATCGAGGTGCCGGTGGAGAAGCTGGCCGAGTTCCTGGACTTCTTCGATCGCGAGGTGGGGATCCGGCCGGTGTGGCTCTGCCCGCTGCGACTGCGTTCGAAGCAGGCATGGCCGCTGTATCCGCTGCAGCCCGAGACCCTGTACGTCAACGTCGGGTTCTGGTCGACGGCCGCGCTCCCCCCTGGTGCCGAGGATGGTCACTTCAACCGGATGATCGAGCGGAAGGTCACCGAGTTGGGTGGCCACAAGTCGTTGTACTCCACGTCCTACTACTCCGAGCAGGAGTTCGCCGAGTTGTACAACGGTGCTGCCTACCAGCGGCTGAAAAAGGAGTACGACCCGGACGGGCGGCTGCCCGATCTGTACACCAAGTGCGTTCGCGGTAACTAATAGCGCCTGGAAGGGAGCATTCAATGCGGTTGGCCGAGCTTTTCCAGCGACTGGTTGGAAAGGACACTCCGATCGAGTTCGTAGGCTACGACGGGAGCCGGGCAGGCTCGCCGGACGCTCCGGTGCGGGTGGACGTGCGCTCGCCGCTCGCGCTGTCGCATGTGGCGTCCGCGCCAGGCGAGCTTGGTCTGGTGCGCGCCTACGTCTCTGGTTCACTCGACATCGTCGGCGATATGTATACCGCGCTGAGCGCGCTGCCCGAGCTGACGCTGGACGATGTGCCGCCGGACGTGCGGGGGAAGGCGGTGTTCCGCCTGGCGGCCGCCAGGCTGTGGTGGCCGGTGAAGCCGCCGCCGCAGGAAGCGCGGTTACACGGCAGGTTGCATTCCAAGCGACGCGACGCCGGCGCGATCTCGCATCACTACGACGTGTCGAACCGCTTCTACAGCTACGTGCTCGGGCCGTCGATGGCTTACACCTGTGCGGTGTACCCGCACGCCGACGCCACACTGGAGCAGGCGCAGTACGCGAAGTTCGACCTCGTAGCGCGCAAGCTCGGGCTGCGCAAGGGGATGCGGCTGCTGGACGTAGGTTGCGGCTGGGGCGGCATGGTGATGCACGCCGCCAAGCACTACGGCGTGCGGGCGCTCGGTGTGACGCTGTCCAAGCAGCAGGCGGAGTGGTCGCAGAAGGCGATCGCCGAGGCGGGTTTGAGCGAGCTCGCGGAGGTGCGCCACAGCGACTACCGCGACGTCGTGGAGTCCGGGTTCGACGCGATCAGCTCGATCGGCCTCACCGAGCACATCGGCGAGGGTCAGTTGCCGTCCTATTTCCGCTTCCTCTACGACAAGCTCACGCCGGGCGCCCGCCTGCTCAACCATTGCATCACCAGGCCGCACGGCGGCATGACCGCGTCCACCGGGGAGTTCATCGGGCGTTACGTGTTCCCCGATGGCGAGCTGGAGAGCCCAGGCACGCTGATGTCGTTGATGAACGACACTGGGTTCGAGATCAGGCACGAGGAGAACCTGCGCGAGCACTA
>JBOHEL010000090.1:0-12840 GCA_050700995.1 Sciscionella sp.
GCTGTACAGCGATCCGGCCGGGGTGCGCAGGCGGCTAACGGAGGCCTACCTCAGGGCAAGCCGCACCCCGCCGCCATCACTGTCGGCAAGCTAGTGTCCTGTTCGGTCACCAGTAATCGGTGGGCAGCTTTCCCTCAATATCCCGCACGTGGGCACGCGCACAGCCCGGACAGAGCCACCGCAGGGCACTCCCCTCACGTTCGGCCACCCAGGCCAGCGACTCCGCCGCGGATGTCGCCTCATCCCGCACCAGGCCACATCGCACACAGCTCACGGCACCGTTATCCGACACGCGCAGCACCTTACGGCCCGCTCCGGCGACCCGACGCCGTGGTCGGCAGGCGGCGGTTTGCTCCCATTCTGTGCGGGAGCGCTCCGCCGAGGTTCTCGGCGGCGGGTCACACCCAGATCTGTGAGGGTGTGACCCGCCGCCCGAGTCACATCGCGCGCTTCGCTCGCAGCGCGCGCTTCGCGGCCCATCCGGCTATGCGATCCCACCGGCGTGCCGCGACCATTCGGTTGGCCTGGCGCAGCTGCGCAGCCTCACGCAGCCGCTCGGTAGATCGTATTCTGGCCATGTCTTCATAGATCAACATCGTTTCGTTTCCTCGCAAGTAGTGCAGGCTGGTCGTGGGCTGGTCGCGGTAGCTCACGTTCGTCAGGTAGGTCATGTCGTGTCCTCTCCTCATGCGTTCGGTGTGACGACGGCGGGCACGGCCGCTCAGGCCGCCGTTGCCCTTGTGGTGTTGCCCTTGCGTGGCCGGCCCCTCGGTCGCTTGCGTGCGATGACAGTTCCCCGTTCGAAGATCTCGCCACCCCACACGCCCCACGGTTCTTGCCGGGACAACGCACCTGCCAGGCAGTCCCGCCGCACCGGGCAGGAAGCGCACAGCGTTTTGGCCCGTTCCAGTTCACCTGGTGCTTCGGCGAACCAGAGGTCGGGCTCAACCCGGCAGGGCAACTCGGCTCCGGCAGAAGTGGCGTCGTCGAGCAGGTCGACCACCCCACCGTCGTCCACCAGAGCCGTCTCCCCCGTCGCTCCGCCCCAACACGGAACGGTCGCGGTCAACATCAGATCCTCTCCCCTCAATAACAGAACGATATTTTCGTTGTGACACAAAGGATTCCGTGACCGGGAATGACGAAGGCCGCGGATCCGATTCGGTCCGCGGCCTTGGTGAGCCTGATGTCCTGAGGAGTTGCGTCAGGTACGTCGCTGCATCAGCGCGGACGGTCGGAGGTTGATCGGCGGGGCATCAACGGTCAGCGGTCGTGTGGACGGCGCGGCGAAGCGGGCGGCCATCAGGCGCCCAGCTGTCGCACACTGCCACTGAGGCTCATG
Organism: Sciscionella sp.; assembly: GCA_050700995.1. GTDB lineage: Bacteria > Actinomycetota > Actinomycetes > Mycobacteriales > Pseudonocardiaceae > JBOHEL01. The sequence goes on from JBOHEL010000090.1 coordinate 1,343, forward strand.
CTGTGCGGCTACCCCGGCCATGGGGTAGCCACCGATGCTGATCGTGCTCATAAACTTCATCAGGACTACCTCCTTCCTGGCGTGGGACTCGCAGGCCAACCGGCGTTCAACCCCGGTGAATGCAGGGTATTCGGCCTTGGTGCCGTTCTGCAACAGGTTTTTCAGGATTCGTCCGGAATAGCCTCGCCACGTACCAGCGCCAGCACCTCGGCGCCGAACCGGTCGAGCTTGCTCGCGCCGATCCCCGGGATCGACACCAGCGTCGAAACCTCCGATGGACGCCGCTCCGCGATCGCCACCAGGGTGGCATCGGTGAACACCACGAAAGCGGGCTGCTTCAAACCACGGGCCCGTTGCGCCCGCCACGCCTTAAGCCGTATCAACAGCTCGTCATCCACATCGGACGGACACCGGTCGCACCGCCCGAGCTTGGCAGCCATCGGGCCGACCAGCGGCCCGCCGCAGACACGGCAGCGAACCCTGGAACCTGCCTGTTGCGGCGCTCTAGGAAGCCGGGCAGCGGGATGATCCTCCGGGATCAGCCCGTAGAGAAATCGGCTACGCCTGCGATTGCGCCTGCCGCCGGCTTGCCGGGACAGCGACCACGACAGCCACAGGTGCTCGCGCGCCCTGGTCACCCCGACATAGAACAGCCTGCGCTCCTCCTCGATGGCCGCCTTGTCCTCACCGGCGTGCTGGATCGGCAAGGTGCCCTCCACCAAGCCCACCAGGAACACCGCATCCCATTCCAGCCCCTTCGCAGCGTGCATCGACGCCAGGGTGACGCCCTCGACCTTGGGAGGGTGCTGGGCCTCCGCGCGCTGCTGCAACTCGGCGACGAACCGCGCGAGGTCGGCGTCCTGGACGGTCGCGGCCAATTCCTCCGCGAGCTCGACCAGAGCGAGCAGCGACTCCCACCGCTCCCGCGCCGAGCCGCCCTGCGGCGGCTCCCCGGTGAGCCCGATGCCCGCAAGCACACCTCGCACAGAGGTGACCAGATCCGCGCCTCGTCGCGAACCCGCTGAGGTACGCAACGCTGCCATAGCCTGGCGCACTTCCCTGCGGGCGAAAAATCGCGTGCCACCGCGTACCAGATACGCGACGTCCACATCTGACAGTGCCTGCTCGTACGCCTCGGACTGCGCGTTGACCCGGAACAGGACCGCGATCTCGCTGGCAGGCACGCCGCCGCCGATCAATGCCTTGATTCGCGCCGCAGCTGCCTCGGCCTCCGCGCGCTCGTCCTCGAACTCCGCGAAGCTCGGCTCCGGCCCCTTGGCCCGCTGCCCCACCAGCCGCAACCGGGAGCCGGCAGGCCGATCCCTTGCGGAGCCGATCACGCGGTTGGCCATCGAGACCACCTGCGGGGTCGAACGGTAATCCCGCTCCAACCGCACCACGGTGGCTTCGGGAAAGCGCCGGGTGAAACCCAGCAGCGGAGCGGGCGAAGCGCCTGCGAAGGAGTAGATCGTCTGGTTGGCGTCCCCGACCACCGTCAGGTCGTCCCTGCCGCCGAGCCAGGCGTCCAGCAACCGCTGCTGCGCCGCGGTGACGTCCTGGTACTCGTCAACCACGAAGCAGCGGTACCGCTCGCGGAACTCGGCGGCCACCTCCCCGTGCTCCTCAAGTGCCGCGATCGTGTGCAGCAGCAGGTCGTCGAAGTCCAGCAGCCGCGCACCGCGCTTGAGCTCCTCGTAGTACCGGTAGACCGCAGCGACCTCCGCAACGGGCGCCGGGGTGTCCCGATGGGCTCGCCCGGCCGCGGCCGGGTATTCCTCGGCCGCGACCAGCGACGCCTTCGCCCATTCGATCTCACTCGCGAGATCGCGCAGCACATCTGGTTCGGTCGAAAGCCCCGCCCGGTGCGCGGCACGGCCTACCAGCGCCAGCTTGCGCTCAAGCAGCTCCCACTGCTCGTCACCGACCACCTGTGGCCAGAAGTACCGCAACTGGCGCAGTGCCGCGGCGTGAAACGTGCGGGCCTGCGCTCCCGCCACCCCGAGCCCACGCAGCCTGGCACGCATCTCGCCTGCGGCGCGTGCGGTGAAGGTCACCGCAAGCACCTGACCAGCCGCCACATGACCGGTGCTGACCAGCTGCGCGATCCGGTGGGTGATCGCGCGGGTCTTGCCAGTGCCCGCGCCTGCCAGTACGCAGACCGGGCCCCTCGGAGCGAGCACCGCGGCCCGCTGCTCGGGATCCAGTCCTTCGAGGATTCCGGCCGCCGCGCGCATGCCAGGCATCCTCGCAGACGGCACCGACAACCAGCGGCACCCGCCACCGTATCCTGGTGGGTATGGCTGGTAAGCAGGACAAGGCGGCCGCCCGGGAGGCGGCGAAGACCCGCAAGGTGGACCGCAAGGCGAAGCGCGGGCAGTTCTTGGAAGCGTTCAAGATGCAGCGCCGCGAGGACAAGGCGCTGATCCCGTGGCTGGCAGGTGCGTTCCTGCTGCCGGTCGTCGTGCTGTTCGTCGTCGGCCTGTTCCTGCACATGCAGTGGTTCCTGCTGCCGCTCGGCGTGATGGTCGGCGTGCTCCTCGCGATGATCGTCTTCACTCGCCGGGTACAGCACAATGTCTATGGCAAGGCCGAGGGCCAGGCCGGGGCAGCAGGGTGGGCGCTGGACAACATGCGCGGTAGTTGGAAGGTCGACCAGGCGGTGGCGGGTACCACCCAGCTCGACGCGGTGCACCGGGTGACCGGCAGGCCTGGAGTGATCCTGGTCGCCGAAGGCGCGCCGCACCGGGTCAAGTCGCTACTCGCGCAGGAGAAGAAGCGGGTCGCCAGAGTCGTCGGCAAGACCCCGATCTACGACATCGTGGTCGGCAACGAAGAGGGCCAGGTCACGTTGCGCAAGCTGCAGCAGCACATTATGAAGCTGCCGCGCAACCTGTCACCATCCCAGGTCGAGGTGCTGGAGAATCGGCTGGGAGCGCTGGCCAACCGAGGCGCCGCCATGCCCAAGGGGCCGATGCCTCCCGGTGCGAAGATGCGCAATGTGCAGCGCACGATGCGCCGCCGCTGAGCCCGGCGCGCCGCGGCGAGGTTGGCGCCGACGTGACGTTGGTTGCGTCTACCGGACTGCGGTGAGATCAGCGCATGCGGAGCACGACGGTGCCTGCGAGCTTGTCGTGCAGGCCACGATGGTCACGGTCCCAGATCACGACCGGAATCAGCAGGGCGATCAGCACGGTCCTCGGGATCGTCCGCAGCGGGCCAACCATGGCGGTGCCGTCCAGCCTCGTCACTCTGATGCCCACCGCTCCCTGGCCAGGAGTGAATCCAAACAGGCTGACCGCGATCACGGTGAGCAGGAACCAGATCAGCACGCCCCAGTAGTTCTGCTCCTGCATCGCGGCGACATCGGTGATGCTGGCGTGCACGAACAGCGCGGCAAGCACCCCAGCGATGATCAGGTCGATGAACAGTGCGCCGAACCGCTGCCCAAGCGAGGCCAGCGCGCCGACACCCTCCTCGGGCAGGCCCAGCCGCTCCCCACGGTAGCGCTGCACAGGCTCACCGTCCGTCACCTGCGGCCCTACGCCTGGCAGCCATTCGCCCGTCCACCTGCTCACGTTGACAGGATATGCCAGCACTGCTGGCGGCAGGTGCGCCGGTGCGGCAGGCTTGACCAGTTAACATCGACGAAACATTCGGGTGACGGCTGAGCAACACCCACCCCATAGCCTTCGTGACCAGGTGTTCCCGAGCAACCAAAGGAGCGGGAGAACGTGTTCAACAGTTCCGAAGAGGTCCTACGTTTCATCGCCGATGAGGGGGTGAAGTTCGTGGACGTCCGGTTCTGTGACCTGCCGGGTGTCATGCAGCACTTCACGGTGCCCGCGGAGGCATTCGACGCTGACGCGTTCGACGAGGGTCTGGCATTCGACGGTTCCTCGGTGCGTGGTTTTCAGTCGATCCACGAGTCGGACATGCTGCTGCTGCCAGATCCTTACACTGCGCGCCTCGATCCGTTCCGCACCGAGAAGACGCTGATCCTCAACTTCTTCGTACACGATCCGTTCACCCGCGAGGCCTACAGCCGCGACCCGCGCAACATCGCGCGGAAGGCCGAACTGTTCCTCGCCGAGTCCGGCATCGCCAGTAAGGCATTCTTCGGGCCGGAGGCGGAGTTCTACATCTTCGACTCGGTGCGGTTCGAGACCGCCGAGAACCGTTCTTTCCATGAGATCGACTCGGTAGAGGCCTGGTGGAACACCGGCCGCGAGGAGGACGGCGGCAACCTCGGCTACAAGACCCCGTACAAGGGTGGCTACTTCCCGGTGCCCCCGCTCGATCACTTCGCAGACCTGCGTGACGCGATCAGCCTACGGCTGGCCGAATCCGGCTTCACCGTCGAGCGGGCGCACCACGAGGTCGGCACCGCGGGCCAGGCCGAGATCAACTACAAGTTCAACACTCTGCTGCACGCCGCCGACGACCTGCAACTGTTCAAGTACATCGTGAAGAACGAGGCGTGGGCGGCAGGTAAGACCGCCACCTTCATGCCCAAGCCACTGTTCGGCGACAACGGCTCCGGCATGCACTGTCACCAGTCACTGTGGGACGGCGACACCCCGCTGTTCCACGACGAGTCCGGCTACGCGGGCCTTTCCGACACCGCTCGGCACTACATCGGCGGCATCATGCACCACGCGCCCAGCCTGGTGGCGCTGACCAACCCGACCGTGAACTCCTACCACCGGCTCGTGCCGGGTTACGAGGCACCGATCAACCTGGTGTACTCACAACGCAACCGCTCGGCATGCGTGCGGATCCCGATCACCGGGAACAATCCGAAGGCCAAGCGCATCGAGTTCCGCTGCCCGGACGCGTCGGGCAACCCCTACCTGGCGTTCGCCGCGATGCTGATGGCGGGGCTGGACGGTGTGAAGAACAAGATCGAGCCCCCGACGCCCATCGACAAGGACCTCTACGAGTTGCCGCCGGAAGAGGCCAAGGACGTGGCACAGGTCCCTGCCTCGCTCGATGTCGCGCTGGACAGCCTCGAACGCGACCACGACTTCCTGCTGGAAGGCGGCGTGTTCACCCCCGACGTAATCGAGACCTGGATCGCGTTCAAGCGCGAGCACGAGATCGACCCACTGCGACTGCGCCCACACCCGCACGAGTTCGCCCTGTACTACGACGTGTGATCCGACGTGTGGGGCATCCACAGTAGACACTCGGGTGGCGGCCGTAGGGACAACCCCGGCCGCCGCCCGAGCCTTGACTGCCCGTGAGCTAGAAATACCCACCCGTCTAGGCTGCGCGGGTGGCCGATGACAACACAGAACCCCTTGCCGTGCACTACTACAACGATGCCGAGGACGCTGCGCAAGCACTGCTCGCCGCCAGCGTGCTCGACCTGGGCGTACGGCTGACCAACAGCCAGTTCGACGAGCAGGACAGCGATGGCGACACGCTGCTCATCGAGGAGTGGAAGCTGGAGTTGTTCACCACCGTTCCCGAGCGCGCCGAGGAGGACTGAACATCCAGCTCGTCGGCCGCCGCACCCGCCGCCCGAGCGTTGGCAGGCACTACTGTGCCGGCAGATACTACTGTGCCGGTAGATACTAATCCGACCAAAAGTAAGTCAACACCGCTGGTAGAGCCATGATCGACGTCGACTTACTTTTGATCTCCTTAGTAACCCGCGGTGGTGCGATCTGCCCCTGGCCAGGTGATCACGAGCCGGCTCGCCGGTTTCTCCATCACCTGCCCCGCGACCGGTGCTCCCGCGGGGTAGGCGTCGATGTGCATGTCCTCGCTCGATGGCCTGCCGTGGGCATCCCAGTCCTGCACCTGCCACAGCAACCGCTCGGCCAACGACTCGCCCGACGGTCCAAACGCCCTCGCCAGCAACCGGCGCCGCCCGCAAGCGAGCAGCACGGCGATGCCATCGGTGTCAAGCAGTGCCGGTGCCACCGACGCGCCGTCGGCGGTCGTCCTGCCTTGCGCGAGCCTAGGTTCGTCGACATCCTCGTTCTCGGTGATCATGACGATCTCTGGTTCCATCACGGCTAGCCACAGGCCGAGCCCGCCGAACAACTCCTTCGCGGTGACCGGCGCCGTGCTGTGCACGTCGATGGAAGCTGAACGCAATGCATGCCGCACGCCATCCACGTGCAGCTGCCTCGGCTCCGACAATCGCAACGTCCTGGCACTGTCCAGCACATACCGCTGCTCCACGCCTGCCGAAGGCCCCCGCAACCGCATGAAGCCACAACCGGTCACCGACAGGCTGGAAAGGTGATCGCCATTGCGCAGGAAGGCCACGCTGCATTGCGGGCCACGCAGGTCGAGCGGCACGACCAGCCTGCCGCCAACCGTGAGCTGGCTGCGCCACGACGGTGCGATATCGGGAACGCCGACCGTCGCGATGATCCGGTCGTACGGCGCGCCCCCGGCGTATCCCTCGGCGCCGTCGCCGTGGATCACGCGCACATCCGGATACCCACAGGCCGCTAGGTGGTCGCCTGCCGCACGCACGATCTCCTCGTCGAGGTCCATGCTCACCACCAGGCCCTCGCTACCGACCAGTTCGGCAAGGACAGCGGCGTTGTATCCGGTGCCCGCCCCGATCTCCAGCACCCGGTGCCCGGGACGTAGGCTCAACTGTTCCAGCATGATGGCCATCATCGAGGGCTGAGACGAGGAGCTGATCGGCCTGCCGTCCTCGTCACGCGCCGTCACCAGCGCGTCGTCGGTATACGCCGTGACCAGGTCCATACCCGGCAGGAACACCTCTCGCGGCACCGTGCGGAAGGCAGCCGCGATCTCCGCATGATGCACCGCGCCGGACACCCACATCCGCTGCACCAATCGGGCACGTAGCCGCTCAGCCCTCACCGGGTCCACTCTGGCACGCCGGACGTATCGCTGCACGGCCCTGGTTAACTGGGGTTTGGGGGTCTTGAAGACACCCCAACCCCGCACGGTGTGCGGCAGGGTGTTAGAGGGCTTAGGTCTCGTAGAACACTTGCTCGACCACCGCGCGGGCGTGGCGGGTGGCGCGCCGATAGGAGTCGAGGAACTCGCCGGGGTCGTCGGCCTCCTGGTCACCGATCAACCGCGCTACCGCCGCAAGCTCGCGCCCCGACGTCGGGATCGCGTCGGATGCCTTGCCCCGCACCAACATCGTGGCGTTGCGCGCCTTGGTCGCAAGCAGCCACGCGACTCGCAACTCCTCGGCAGCCTCGGGTGCCAGCAGTTCGGCGTCCACGGCAATTCGCAGACCATCCAGAGTGGATGTGGTGCGCAGCTCGGCCACCCGTCCCGCGTGCTGCAACTGCAAGAGCTGCACCGTCCATTCCACGTCGGCGAGCCCGCCCCGACCGAGCTTGGTGTTGGTGCTGGGGTCGCCGCCCCGCGGCATCCGCTCGTTTTCTACCCGCGCCTTGATCCTGCGGATCTCGCGCTCCTTGGCGTCATCCAGGCCATCCTCCGGATACCGCAGCGGGTCAATGACGTCGATGAAACGGTCCCCCAGGTCGGTGTCCCCCGCGACAAACCTGGCGCGCAGCAGCGCCTGCGCCTCCCAGGTGTCGCTCCACTGCTGATAGTACTTCCGGTAGGACGCTAGTGTTCGCACCAGCGGGCCTTGCCGCCCCTCCGGCCGCAGGTCGGTGTCCACCAACAGCGGCGGGTCCTGGCTCGGCGAACCGAGCGCACGCCGCACCGACTCCGCGACTCCGGTGGCATACCGCAGCGCGTCGGCATCCGAAGCCCCTTGCGTCGCCTCACAGACGAAGAGCACGTCCGCATCAGAGCCGTATCCCAGTTCCCCGCCACCCAGCCTGCCCATGCCGATCACCGCGATCGTCGCAGCGGCACCGCCCTCGTGCGCCGAGGCGATCCGCTCCGCGGCGGCCAGCGCGGACTGCAACACCGCCGTCCACACCGAGGAGAGCGCGGTGCACACCTCGGGCACAGCCAGCATGCCGAGCACGTCCGCGCTGGCAACCCGAAGCAACTCGTGGCGGCGCAACGAACGCGCCGCGGCCACCGCGTCATCCAGGCCGGGATGCCGCCGCACTGCACTGCGCAGCGAAGCCGCCACGTCGTCGGGATCGCGCCCCGCCAGCTCCCGCTCGTCGGCGAGCAAGCGCAAACCCTCGGGCGCACGCACCGCGAGGTCGGGAATCAGCTTCGAGGTACCGAGCAACAACGCCAGCCGCTGCACGACGGCACCCTCATCGCGCAGCAACCGCAAGTACCATGGGGTCTGCGCGAGCGCCTCGGACATCCTCCGGTATGCGAGTAGCCCGCCATCGGGGTCGGGAGTCTCAGCCAGCAGGTCGAGCAGCACCGGCAGCAGGGCGCTCTGGATAGCGGCGCGGCGCGATACCCCGGCGGTCAGCGCCTCGATGTGATGCAGCGCGCCGTCAGGTCCCGCGTAGCCGAGCGCCGCCAGCCTGACTTCAGCCTGCTTCGGCGTCAGCCGCAGCGCACCGGTGGGGACTCGGGAGACCGCCTCCAGCAGTGGCCGGTAGAACAGCTTCTCGTGCAACCGCCGGATCCGCGCGACATGCCGTCGGAACTCGCTCAGCAATGCCGCTGCGGCGGTGCGGCCACCGCTGCTCTTCAGCCCAGCCGCGCGGGCAAGCCACCGCAGCTCGGCGGCATCCTCGGCGGCTGGGAACAGGTGGGTGCGGCGCAGCTTGCGCAACTGCAGCCGATGCTCAAGGGTGCGCAGGAACTCGTAGGATTCGCCAAGCCCCGCGGCGTCCTCCCTGCCGACATACCCGCCGACACCGAGCGCACGCAGCGCCTCGACGGTGGATCCGCTGTGCAGGGCGTCGTCCGCTCTGCCGTGCACCAGTTGCAGCAATTGCACCGCGAACTCGACGTCACGCAGGCCGCCGCGTCCGAGCTTGAGCTCCCGCTCGACTAGTTCCGTCGGCACGTGCTGCTCGACCCTGCGGCGCATCGATTGCACGTCGGTCACGAAGTTCTCACGATCGGCCGCCATCCACACCATCGGGTAGACCGCGGCGATGTACTGCTGGCCCAGTTCGAGGTCACCGGCGACCGGGCGGGCCTTGAGCAGTGCCTGGAACTCCCAAGTACGTGCCCACCGCTGGTAGTAGCTCGCGTGCCCTTCCACGGTCCGCACCAGCGCCCCGGCATTACCCTCCGGCCGCAACCCGGCATCGACCTCGAACGCCGCCTCGCCCGCCAACCGCATCGTCGCGGCGGCGAGCCTTGCCGCCACCTGAAGATCGCCGTCCGCGACGAACACCACGTCAACATCGCTAACATAGTTCAGCTCGCGACCACCGCACTTCCCCAGCGCTACCACCGCAAGGCGGCAGTCCTCGCAGCGATCCAGCTCGCCGCCAGCCGCTGTGAGAGATGCGCGCAGTGCCGCCTCGGCGAGGTCGGTGAGTGCGGCAGCCACTGTCTCGTAGTCGGGAGCGGGCAGCTCAGGTTCGACGAGGTGGCCGAGGTCGACGGCCGCGATCCGCAACAACAACTCCCGGTAGGCCAACCGCAGCGCGCTCACCGTGGCTGCGCCTGCCTGGCCATCGACGGAGGACAGCAGCGCCGCCGCGGCGTCGGGTACCGGAAGCGGCAGGTCCGCGACCAGCGTCCGCCACCGGGTCGGGTTCGCCACCAGCAAGTCTCCGAGCGCGCTCGAGGTGCCGATGACCCCGAGCAGCCTGCCGCGCAGCTTGCTGTCGACCTGGATCGCTTCGGCCAGCTCAGGCCAGTCCTCGCCCAGCGCGCCACGCAGCCGATCGATGGTCAGCAACGCCAGGTCGGGGTCGGGGCAGCGGGACAGCGCAGTCAGCACCGGCCGCGCCCCCTCCGGAGGCCCGTGCTCGCCCCACCAGCCCGCGGCGAGCAGTTCCTCAACCCCGCGCTCAGAGGACAGTCCGTAGCGAGCGGGGGACGGGATACTGCCGGAGCGTTCGGTCATTGCCTCATACCGTAGTCAAGGTGGGCGAGGACGGTACCGGTGCCAGCCACAAGGCGGCTGCCGAAGTGGTGATCAGACCAGTGGCAGTTGGTTGGCGCTGCCAGGTACGGGCGCCAACTCACCACGGACGAGCTTGCCGAACCGTGTCACGAACGGCCGCCAAGCCTCGGCCAACTCACAGTGTACGTCGGCGAGACGTTCGGGTGTCAGGTCGCCGTCTCGCACCGTAGCCGCGACCTGCGGGGACGAGGCGGCCCACTGCGACACGATCGCTGGGGTGGTCTCGATGTGGAACTGCACGCCGTAACCGCAGTTCCCTACCCGGAACGCCTGGTTAACGCAACGCGGCGAGGACGCCAACAGCTGCGCACCTGGTGGCAGCGCCGAGACCTCGTCGGAGTGGAACTGCAGCACATCGGGCATGAACGGCACATCGTGGAAGAGCACATCGTCTGCGGCGACATCCCTTTTTGCGACCAGCAGCGGGCCTGCCTCGGGGCCGTCCGGCATCTGCCGGACTTGCCCACCGGTGGCCACTGCCAGCAGTTGCGCGCCGAGGCAGATCGCCAACACCGGCAGCTGCGCCGTCACCGCGCTGGAGAGCAACGCGCGAGTTCCGGCGAGCCACGGGTGAACGTCGTCGTCGTAGGCGTTCATCCCACCGCCGAGACAGATCATCCCGCCGAACCCGTCGAGCGTCGCGGGTAGTTCCTGCTTCGAAGGCCGTATTACCTCGACATCCACTTCGGCCTCGTCCAGCCATTCCACCAGTGGGCCAGGCGGGCCTGCCGACGACGGTTGCACCAGAAGAATCCGCGCTCTGTCCATACCCCGAGCGTACGGCGCCGTCCAACCGGACTTCTACTTGCAGGTAGCTAGTGTCCTGCGCCGTGGGCGGTGTTCAGGGCTCATGGGCTAGCCCGCAGGCCAGCACAGCAGAATGCCCCTGTCCGTGTTTCTGTGGACAGGGGCATTCTGAAATGTAGTTCGGCGGCGTCCTACTCTCCCACACCCTCACGAGTGCAGTACCATCGGCGCTGGCAGGCTTAGCTTCCGGGTTCGGAATGGGACCGGGCGTTTCCCTGCCGCTATGACCGCCGTAACACTTTGAAACCGTACAAAAAGGGGATTGTACGAACCCGGGGTTCCCGTGGCGGGAACGGGGTTGTTGTTTCAGATATCACACAGTGGATGCGAGACACGCTCTGTTGCTGAACTGTTTCGGTGCTGTAGTGCGGTGTTACTGTAGTTCTGTTACGAGTGTGTTTGTGGGTAAGTCCTCGGCCTATTAGTACCCGTCGACTGCACCCGTTACCGGGCTTCCATCTCGGGCCTATCAACCCAATAGTCTGTTGGGGGCCTTAACCCACATGGGGTGGGAGACCTCATCTTGGAACAGGCTTCCCGCTTAGATGCTTTCAGCGGTTATCCCTTCCGAACGTAGCCAACCAGCCGTGCCCCTGGCGGGACAACTGGCACACCAGAGGTTCGTCCGTCCCGGTCCTCTCGTACTAGGGACAGCCTTCCTCAAGTCTCCTGCGCGCGCGGCGGATAGGGACCGAACTGTCTCACG
>JBOHEL010000091.1:0-12672 GCA_050700995.1 Sciscionella sp.
GGAGGCCGGGCAGCCGATCGGTGACTGGGTGACGCTGCAGTCCACGCTGCAGGACGCGCTGGAGGCGATCCTCGCGGAGGGGGGTGCCGCGGTGGTCACTAAGGAGCGCGGCCGCTACGCCGGGACCATCGACATCCACACCGTCATGGACACCATCCACGGCCTGCGCGAGGAACACGAGCACGACCACGACAGCGCCCAGGCAGCTATTGACCGCTCAGGGGAGGAACAGGCGGGTGCCGAGCAGGTGGGTGAGCCGTCATGACCGCGGCCGTTGACCAGCAAGCGACCGTCGCGACCGGCGGCTTATCGGTCGAGTCGGGTGGCAAGCGGGCCGAACAGATTCGCATCTGGTTTCAGCCGATCGTGGTGGTCATCCTGGTCGCCGCCATGTTGCTATGGGTCGCGTTCGGCAAGTTCGACGAGATCGAGGTCGTGACGATCAACTTTCCGAGCATCGGGAGGCTGACACTCGAACATATCCAGCTTTCGCTGATGGTTGTGGTCATCGTGGTGGCGCTAGCCGTGCCGCTGGGTATCGCGCTCACCAGACGCTGGGGGAAGCCCGCGGCGCCCTTGTTCCTGGCGATCGCCAACATAGGGCAGGCCGCGCCGTCGATCGGCGTGCTGGTGCTGTTCTATCTGTGGGTGTACGAGGCAGGCTGGTCCAGCTTCTGGATTGCGGTGTTGCCGATCGCGTTCTACTCGCTGCTGCCGGTGCTGCGCAACACGATCCTCGGTATCCAGAGCGTGGATCCTTCGTTCATCGAGGCGGGCACCGGGATAGGCATGTCCAAGCCGAAGGTGCTCTGGCGCATCGAGATGCCGCTAGCGGTCCCGTTCATCCTCGCCGGGCTGCGTACCTCACTGGTACTCGCGGTCGGCACGGTCACGCTGGCGACCTTTGTTGGTGGCGGCGCACTCGGCGAAATGATCAATACCGGCTACAAGCTGAGCCGCACCCCGGTGCTCGTCATCGGCGCGGTGCTGGCGATGGCGCTCGCGCTGCTGATCGACTGGCTCGGCGGCTTGGCGGAGCGCTGGATCGGCCCGAAGGGACTACGATGAGAAGCGGCGTTCGCACGGTGAGGATCGGCGTGGCGCTCCTGCTCTGCGGTGTGCTCGCGGCCTGCGGGCTCAACGCGGGCTCTGCGGTTCCAGGGAAGGTCGGACCGGGTTCGATACATCCGGTTCCCGCACTGCAGGGCGTGCCGATCACGGTGGGATCCAAGGACTTCTCGGACAACATCAACATCGCGTACATCATGATTTACGCGCTGCAGGCCGCCGGAATGGACGTCAAGGACCTCACCAACATCCAGGGGTCGAACAGTGCCCGTACCGCGTTGGAGACCGGGCAGATCGACGTGTACCCGGAGTACACCGGAACCTCTTGGATCAACTACAACGGCAACACCAAACCGATCGTCAACCCCCGGCAGATGTTCAATGCCGTCAATCGGGAAGACCAGAAGCAGGGCATCACCTGGGTTGACATGGCGCCCGCGAACAACACCTACGCGATGGCGGTCGGCCCAAGCGTGGAGAAGAAGTACGGTTTCAAGACCCTCTCCGACATGGCGAAATACGCCAAGGCGCACCCCAAGGACACCACGGTGTGCTTGGAGACCGAATTCGCCAGCCGCGCGGACGGCTGGCCCGGAATGATCAAGAAGTACGGGTTCTCCGTGCCGAAGTCGAACATCACGATCTTGGGAACCGGCGCGGTCTACCCGGCGACGGCGGCGAATCAACCGTGCAAGTTCGGCGAGGTGTTCACCACCGACGGTCGGATCAAGGCGCTGAACCTGACGGTGCTAGCCGACGACCAGAAATTCTTCCCGAAATACAACGTGTCGGTGAGCATCCGGACCGAAGTACTCAAGGCACACCCACAGATCGCCACAGTGCTCAAGCCAGTAATGGACAAGCTCACCAACAAGGTGATGATCCAGCTCAACTCTGACGCAGACGTAAGCGGACAAGACTGGTCGTTGATCGCCAGGAACTGGCTGGCAAAGAACGGCTTCGTCACGAAGCAGAGCTGAACCGTGGCCGGCCGCATCCTGACGAATGCGGCCCGGCCACGGAGTGGCGTGTCACCCCTGCTGTGACTGCTCCATGAACAGCACTTCCCAGACGTGGCCGTCGGGGTCGGCGAAGCTGTGTCCATACATTGGACCTTCCTCCATCCTGCCCTTCCACGGCTTGCCGCCGCCGGCCAGCGCACTGGCGACCAACTCATCGACCTCCTGACGGCTTTCCGCCGACAGGCAGTTCAGCACCTCCGTCGTGGCCTGGGCGTTGCTGATCTCGCCGTTGATGAAGTCGCGGAACCTGCCGTGTTCGAGCAGCATGACGAAGATCGTGTCGGAGATGACGATGCATGCGCAATGCGCGTCGCTGAACTGCTCGTTTACCGAGAAGCCGAGCCCGGTGTAGAACGTACGGGCGGCGGAGAGGTCGGTGACTGGGAGGTTGACGAAGATCATGCGGTTCATGGCTGGGCCCTCCGGGCTTGCGCTGCGGTACGTCTCGGCGACGTTCTTGTGGAGGTAGACCCGGCGGACATCGGAAAATCGTCGGGGTCGTTGGCTATCTTGTTGGTATGAGCCTCGCCACAATCGATGATTCGTTCCTTGCGCAGGTCGAGCCACTGCGAAGGGAGCTCACGGCCCACTGCTACCGGATGGTCGGTTCGGTGCACGATGCTGAGGACCTGGTCCAGGAGACGTACCTGCGCGCGTGGCGGGCGTTCCACGGGTTCGAGCACCGCTCCTCGCTCCGCACCTGGATGTATCAGATCGCGACAAACACCTGCATGACGGCATTGTCGAAGAAAGAGAGACGGACCTTGCCGACTGGGCTCGGTCAGCCGAGCAGTGATCCCGGTGGGGTGCTGGAGTCCCGGCCCGAGGTGCCGTGGCTGGAGCCGCTGCCAGACGACCTGGTGTGGGGTGCGCCGGTGCAGGATCCGGCGACACTCGTAGTCACCAAGGACAGTGTGCGCCTTGCGTTCGTGGCCGCGCTGCAACACCTCACCGCCCAGCAGCGGGCGGTGCTCGTGCTGCGCGATGTCCTCGCCTGGCGGGCGCAGGAGGTTGCCACGACGCTGGAGATATCGGTCGCCGCTGTCAACAGCGCACTGCAGCGGGCCAGGGCCCACCTGGCCAGGCTGGACCCGGACGCAACACCGCGGTTGTCAAGCGACGACCAGCGGGCGCGGGCACTGATCGATCAGTACGTCGCGGCCTTCGAGGAGTACGACGTCGAGCGGATCGTCAGCCTGCTCACCGAGGACGCGGTGTGGGAGATGCCCCCGTTCACCGGCTGGTACTCCGGCGCGGTCACTATTGGTCGCCTGATCGCCAACCAGTGTCCAGCGGAGCGGCCGGGAGATATGCGGATGGTGCGCACCTCCGCGAACGGCCAACCCGCGCTGGCGCTGTACATGCGTGACACCGACGGTGTTCACCGCGCGTTCCAGCTACAGCAGCCGACGCTGACCGCATCGGGTGTCGCGCACGTAGTCTGCCATTTCGACACCACGCTGTTCGCCGACTTCGGACTGCCGAGGGAGCTCGACTTGAGCGCCTGGCAGGCAGGGAGGTCAGCGCACGCCCAGCCTGCGAAGTAACTCGGCTTCCGCCGAGTCGAGCTCGGTCGCCACGGCGCGGTGCGCGGTCTTGCGGCGGCTTGCCGGCATGGTCTCGGCGGCCCGCACCGCGGCGGTGAGCTTGTCCATGGTGGATTGGCTCTTGGAGGCAAAGCGGACATCGTCCTCGTGCTCGCCGCGCTGCTCGACCAGCCCCCGTAGACCGCGCTCGATACCGGCGATCCTGGCGTGCAGTGCGGCGCCCTTGCCGGTGAACCGAGACAGGTCAGCGACTTCGATACCGAGCCGCCGTGCCCGTGCCCGATCGATGCCCCCACGGACCACTCCTGCTGCCTTCACGGCATAGGGGACCACCACCGGCAGCACCGCGGGCCCGATCACCTTCGCCACATTGAGGGCGTTCTTGGCCTTGCCGGGTGTGATCCCGGCGATGGTTTCCTTCTTGCTGCGCGACATATGCGGGAACTTACTGGCCCCGCCGTACAGCGGCACGCTGGAGGTAGCTCCGGGGCAGTACAGAGGTGACGAGAATGCCTGCGGGAGCTCGCCGGAATCAGACCGCCCCGCGACTGTCGGTGGTACCTCGTAGGCTGCTGTTCATGACAACTCAGGTGCTGCTCGATGCTGGCGTGGTGACACGATGCCGCCGTCGCGTGCACCTGGACCATGACCCTGGGCTGGCGGATGCCGAGCTGGCCCCGCCGGATCCCGCGGCCACGCAGCGGATAGCGGACGCAGCCGCGCATCGCCGCACTGTGGCGGCGACCATCGCGGCGCTGGTCGGGGACGGTTGGATAACCATCCCGGAGGGCCGTACCAGCGTGCGCGAGCAGACCACCGTCGCGGCGATGGCGGCAGGCGCAGCGTTCATCTCCCGGCCGGTGCTGCCGCACGACCACGCCGGTGGCCGTCGTGGTCGGATTGACCTGCTGGTGAGGGCCGACGACGGTTATCTTCCGGTGCTGGTGGTGCGCCACCGTGTCACCGATCCTGGCTCGGGCGCCTACACTTCGCCGCTCGCCGAGCTGCTGCCTGCCGCTGGTGGGGTCGACCCCGCTCGCAAGGCCCGTTCGCAGCCGAGGGACCAGATGCGCCTGGCACACGCGGTGCGGATGCTTCAGGCCGCTGGCCACGCTGCCGACACGGTGTTCGGCGGCGTGATCGGGATGGACGCCGACGTGGTGCTCTGGTATGACCTGCAGGCCGCGAACTGGCCAGGTGGCCGGAGCGCGCTTGCGGAGTACGACGCCAGGTTCGACGACCGGCTGGCAGTCGCTGGTGCTGCGGCAAGGGGTGAGCAGCCACTCGCGTGGCCCTCCCGCATCCTGGAGTGTCGTAGTTGCCCATGGTGGCCGCGCTGCGCCGCGGAGCTGACCGCGGCGCGGGATGTCAGCCTCGTGGTACGCGGTGAGGACGCGGTTGCGCTGCGGGATGCCGAGGTGGGCACTGTCGACGCCCTGGCAGCCGCTGACCCGGCTGCCGCGCCACCCGAGCCGATGTCGGCCGGCCGTTACGGTGACGCGATCGTGCTGGCCAAGGCATGGTTGGCCGACTTGACCATGGTGCGGAGGGTGAGGGAGCTGCGGGTTCCGAGGGCCGATGTCGAGGTCGATGTCGACATGGAGAGCTTTGGCGATTCCGGCGCCTACCTTTGGGGTTGCTGGCTTTCCGGGGCAGCCGTTGACGAGCCGTCCGGATACCGCGCGTTTGTCACATGGGAGCCGTTGCCGACCATCGACGAGGGCCGGTCGTTCGGGGAGTTCTGGCGCTGGTTCTCCGGGTTACGTGCCCGTGTGCATGAGCGGGGTATGAGCTTCGCCGCCTACTGCTACAACGAGCTGGCGGAGAACCGTTGGCTGCTGGCTTCGGTCGACCGGTTCGCAGGGCAGCCGCTGGTGCCCAGTCGGGCCGAGGTGCAGGCGTTCATCGACTCACCTGACTGGGTAGATCTGTATCGGCTGGTCTCCGAGCAGTTTCTCTGTGCGCGAGGCAAGGGCCTCAAGGTGGTCGCACCGGTCAGCGGGTTCCGCTGGCGGGACCCAGAGGCTGGCGGCGAGAACTCGATGCGCTGGTACCGGGACGCGGTGGCCATGGATGGCGGCGAACCGGATCTCGGCCAGCGCAAACGTCTGCTGGAGTACAACGAGGACGACGTGTGTGCCACCCGCTCGCTGCGGGAGTGGATGGCGGAGCGGGCCGCCGACGAAGTTCCCTTCGCCGACGACCTCTAACCGGCGCGGGTTATCGCGGGGCCATGCGGAGGGAGCCGTCGAGGCGGATGACCTCGCCGTTGAGATAATCGTGCTCGACGATTTGCTGCGCGAGCTGGGCGTACTCGTCGGGTCGCCCCAGCCGCTTCGGGAACGGCACCCCTGCGGCGAGGCCGGCGCGGAAGTCGTCGGTAACACCGGCGAGCATCGGGGTGTCGATGATGCCGGGCGCGATGGTAAGCACCCGGATGCCATGCCGGGACAGGTCCCGCGCGGCGGGCAGCGTCATCGCCGCGACACCGCCCTTGGATGCTGAATAGGCGATCTGGCCGATCTGGCCGTCGAACGCGGCGATCGATGCGGTGTTGATGATGACACCGCGCTGGTCGTCGGTCAGCGGATCGGTCTTCGCGATTGCCTCCGCGGCCAGGCGGAGCACGTTGAAGGTGCCGAGCAGGTTCACTTCCAGCACCTTGCGGAACAGTTCCAGGTCGTGTGGGCCCTGCTTGCCGATGATCCGGCCCGCCCAGCCGACGCCCGCGCAATTGACGGTGACGCGAAGCGGCGCGGCGGCGGCAGCCCGCTCGACGGCGGCCTGCACCTGCTCGGGGTTGGTGACATCGGCCTCGACGTAGGTGACGCCGTCGACCTGATCGGCCTTCGCGATCGAAGGCGCCAGGTCCAGCGCGAACACCTTCGATCCGGCCGTGGCGAGCCGCTTCGCGGTCGCGCCACCAAGCCCGGAAGCGCCACCGGTCACGATCGCCGCAGTGCCTTTGATCTCCATCCCGCTCCTCCTCATACGCCGTATGCGGGCATGAGATTATCCGGCGTTCACCGCCTCCCGGAGCAGGGTGTGACCCGGCTAACCGAGGTCGCGGTAGTCCTCACGACTTCCGGAGAGGTGCAGCAGCGCCACCAGCGGGACGGCCACCAGCAGGGCCAGCACGATGAACAGTGCCACGATCTCGAGTAGTTCCATGACAGCGAGACTGCTCGTTGTCAGGTTCATTACGCGTCCGCCACCAGGATTGTTCTTTCATGCTTCTGAATGATGATCGAGACCACTCAGCGCTACCCATGTAGTACCACTACGCATCCGGAAGCGCCCGGATGCTGGGATTAGGGGTCGTCAGGGTACCGGCCCGCGCCGGTGGACTGCCGTTGAACTGCGCGAACCGCTGGTGCGGCCAGGTGGGTGACCTGAGCGCCAGCAAGCGTCCGGCTAGCGGCGGGGGAATCTGTTGACCTCAAGCGCGGTGAAGGTTGGACAATGACGACGGAAATCATCAGAGATCTGCTGAAAGTGGCTTTCAGGTCGTAGAGCGTGCTGAACGTGGCTCTTGTGTACTTCAACGACACAAGAGCCACGTTCAGCGGCAGGCGCCGCCAGTCATATCGAGCGATATGGACCATTGGCGACGCTAATCTCTGGGGTGTACCGGTCACCGCGTGTCAGACCCGGGTGGTGAGGTGAACGTGGGAGGTGAGGACGTGACAGCGGCACTGCAGCATCCGATCGGCCCGACGACGGTGACGGACTGGCTGGCGGCCGACCATCGGCCGTACGGTTCACGTCTGGAACTGGTCTGGGGGCACCTGTATATGACGTCGCCGCCCTCAATGGGCCATCAGTATGCGGGGCTGAAGCTCGCGCGGGTCATCGACGAAGCGCTGTGTGACCGCCCTGATCTGTATGTCGTACCGGCTATCGGCGCGCGGATCTCGACGGCGCTGCGCACGGCGCTGATCCCCGACATCGCGGTGATCAACATCCCGCCCGTCGGCACGAGTTGTGCCGCCGAGTACCTGGTGCTGGTCGTGGAGATCTGGTCGCCAGACAACAACCGCTCCGAGCGGGATACCAAGGCGGCCGCCTATGCGGCAGCCGGGGTGCGGTACTACTGGACGCTCGATGCGGACCGCACGCTCACCGCGCACCGGCTGGTAGGCGGCCAGTATGTCGTCGACACGGTGGCGAAGCCGGGCACCGAGACTGCCATCACCGCCGCGCCCGCGCCTGTCACTTTCGACCCGGCACGGCTGCGGCCCTGAGTGGTGCGCGGTACGGCATCAGCATCGCTGCGCGAACCGACATCGTGACCACAGGGCAACTGTGCATCGAGGTCAGTGGTGCTCAGAAGAGCGGCTTTTCGCGAACAACGCCAGCCTCACCAGGAACACCGCGCCCGCGAGCACGGCGGCGATCTCAAACCACATAGCAACTCCCTGCTCGTAGGGATAGACGCGTCAGGACCCGATCGGTTGCCACCATGCCCGCTCGGGATGCCCCTCGCGGGGAGATCCACCGGCGATTCGTGCGGTTCACCCATTGCGGGGTCGTGGTCGCACTCGCTCCGCTATCGTGTCGCGGTGTCCCTCGACGAACCGACGCGGCCGATTCGCATGCACGAATCGCTGTTGCCGAAGGAACATTCGTTACACCGCCCGAGGCACAGCAGCAGGCAGCGCACCGCCTTCACCTGCGCGGTTGCCTTCTTCCTGGTCCCTGCCCTGGCGTTCGTGCTCGGGGCGCGCCCGCACCAGATCGAAAACCACAAGCTGGCTTCCTTCCCCAGCATCGCCGACGGTTTCGGTTTCTTCCAGAAACTCAACGGATGGGCGACCGACAACCTACCGCTGCGGGACGCAGGGATCCATGCCGAGAGCGGCATCTCGAACGGCCTGTTCGGCGAGCCGCCGCCGTACTCGCAGAACGAGCGGTCCAGTGGGACCGGTCCCATCGGGCCGGTGTCCTCGCCCGCGGACCCGCGGGAGGAATCCGGAGCCGACGGGTTCCCGAAGGTCATCAGGGGCAAGGACGGCTGGCTCTACTTCGGCTACGACATGCAGGGCAAATGCCAGCCGGTGCAGCCACTGGCCAGCACCATCGCCGCGCTGAATCGGCTGCGCAGGGCCGTCACCGCCTCCGGCAGGAAGTTCGTGCTGGTTGTTGGGCCTGACAAGAGCACGGTGATCCCCCAGCATCTACCCGACAGCTATGCTGGGAAGACCTGCGCGGCGCCTTACCAGAAGAAATTCTGGCAGCGGATCACGACGCTGGCAGGCGCGATCGATGTACGAGGTGACTTGCATGCTGCCAGCAAGAAGGCGGGGATGCCCACTTACTACAAGAAGGACACCCACTGGAACAACATAGGCGTCACAACCATGCTGCGAGCTCTCGCCGAGGACATCCAACCAGGGGTCACCAGGACGTGGCGGGTTACCCGAGGCGCGCTGACCACTGGCCCCGCCGACCTGCCGCCCATGCTGGGCGGGCGGGCCACCAATCGGGGACACATGTACCAACTCGCGCCCGACGGGGGTGTTGACCGCGCTCGCGACGCGGGCGTGCTGAACTTCCTACATCCGTATCGCCCCAAAGGCGCGGCGGTGCCAGGGGCCATCCAGCCCAAAACCGCGCTGTTGGGCGACTCGTTCCTGCTCGCGGGGGCGCGATACCTGCCTGCTGTGTTCGGCAACTGCACGGCCTACTACTACTCGGCGGCCGCGAATAACCCCGCGCAACTGGATCAGATCATCAGAGGATCGAAGATCGTCGTGCTGGAGGTGGTGGAACGCAACCTCGCCGCGGGCATCGTGCAGTTCCTCTCACCTGGGTCGCTGGCTCAGCTCATTGCGTATCTGGCCAGTCATCCGATGCCCTGAGCCGTCAGGCCCGCCTTGAGCATCGCCCGGCCGGCCGTCCTGCCGATGCCGGGCCGGGCGTGGCGGCGCGTTATGTCCTGACAGCGTGCGGCCCAGCCGATGGCTGGGACGCTCGACCAAGCGGTAGCTGCATTCCACCACCAGGAAGGTCGCGGCAACCGCGATCAGCAAGGACAACCAGAACGGTAGGTGTGATTGTAGCAATCGCAACAGCACAAAGCTGACGGTCATGTGCAGGAGGTACAGCGAGTACGCGCGTTCGGACAGCGCGGTCCAGAACCGGCGTGCCACCAGCCTGGGCTCGGCGAAAAGCCCCACCAGGAAGAGCAGTACGGCAGCGGCGAGCGCGATGTTGTAAGCACGATCGATGCGACCCATCCCGAACTGGTCGGCAAGTACGTAGAGTGCCCACGAGGCCGTCAGGAATAGCCCTGCCGCCCACGGCGGGATCTTTCGGGAGAATCCCGCCCAGACCGCCTGGCCGATGATGAGGATCGGCAGGTACGACACGTTCACCGCGAATAAAGCGTATTCCGTGCCGAGTTGGCTGCGGCTCATCAGCACGACGAACACGAACGTCAACTCGACGGCCAGGCCAAGCCATACGCTACGCCGAAATATCGGTAGCATCAGGACGAGCACGACGTAGAAGAGCACTTCGATGATCAAGGTCCATGCCACCGGCACCAGCACGATTTGTGGATAGATTATGTAGTTCGCCGTGAGGATGTTGGTCAGTGCTGTCCAGGGTGTCAGCAGTTGCGACTGGCCGGTTGACGGCGGATGTAAATGAGCCGCCAGCAGCAGCGCCGTCAGGAGCACCACGAATATCATCGGTGGATAAACGCGACATAAACGGTTAACGATGAATCGACGCTGGCCCATCTTCAGTGCGATCGGCGTTACGATGAATCCACTGACAAGGAAGAAGAACGGGACCCCTATTTCGCCAATTCCCTGCGTGCGCATCTGCATCGGTACGCTCGTCAACGCGTCGACAAAACTGATAGCAGGTGCGTGTACGCCCTTGTCACGGACCCAGGGCTCAGCGATGTGGCTGTAGAAGACGAGCAGCGCGGCCAGCGACCGGCCGATGTCGATGAACGCGATCCGATGCTTCGCGGTAGCAGGGGGCGTGGCCGCCTCGTCCCGCACGTTGCCTCCCATAAGCCCTCTCCCCGTGGAGTCGCTGTGGCAGGTAGGTTAGCCACCGCGCGCATGCTCAGCGCACAGGGTATGACCGTTCGCATCCTCAACAGGACGATCGGATCGATGAACGACGCGTTCTAGCGCCGTCGTCCACGGAGCAGTCGATTGATCGGCATTTCCACATATCGATACATCGCCTCGGTGACCAGAGCGGTGGCGGCCAGTGCCGCGGCGCAGGCGACCCAGGGGCCGACGCGAGGGACCAGCAACGCCAGTACCGGGTATATCACTGACGAATTGACCAAGTAGATCGCATAGGTGCGCGCCGACCAACTACGGATGACCCACGAGGCGGTGAGGCGGTTGCATACCGACATCGTCAGCAGCACCAGGGCAAGGGTGAGCGCCAGCGTCCGCGGCACTGCGGAGTCCACGCGGACTGCGCCGGTCCCCAGGTAGTCGGCCCACACGACTGTTCCGAACAGCCCGGCCGCGATGGCGGCCGCGACCGCGGGATGGATCTTTCTCGATCGTGTGAGTGAGATCAGCTGGCCGATGACCAGCACCGGTAGGTAGGCGGCGACGCTGGCCACCTCTCGCAGCCCCGGTAAAGGCAGCCCGACGATGGAACTGCCGGAGCCGAGCATCAGGAAGATCGCGGAGAGTAGCCAGGCGATAATGGACGGCAGCCATGGGCGGACGCGCAACAGCGGCATCGTGAGCGCCACGTAGGCGTAGAACACCAGCTGGATCAGCAGCGTCCAGGTCACCGCGAGTACGAACACCTGGCGATTGGAGAAGAACGCGCTGAAATCAAGGTTCGCGAGCAGATCGGACACTCGAAGGATGGACGGTGGGGCCGCCCCGACGTCCAACCCGAACCAGATGAGCAGCCAGACCGCGCTCGTGACGGCGATCATCAGGGGCAGGACCCTTGTTATCCTCCGCCATGCGAACAGCCCAGGGCTCTCGCGACCGGTTACATGGGTGACTACGATCCCGCTGATGACGAAGAAGATCATCACTCCGGCGAGTGCGAGATGCGCGTTGAGATGCAGCGTGCTGTTCACCGTTTGCTCAACCCAGCTCAGCGCAGGCCAAGCCTTCCTGTTCACCGCGAACCAGTTGATGAAATGGGTGTAGATCACGAGGCTGGAGGCGACCACCCGTAACAGGTCCAGGCCGTGGTAGTACCCGGGGCGTCGGTCGTCGGACGTTGCCCGCGACGACGGTCGAAGCGCCCCGACCAGCAGGACGGTCACGCCGGCATAGAGCGCGCTGAGCGGGTACCACTGCCCGCTGAACTCCCGGTACCGGGTCGCTGCCATCACGAGCAGGCAGAAGCAAAGCAGCCCGCAGCTTCCGGCCATCCACGGGCGCAGCCACGCCCTTCGCACCAGCCCGGCGGCCTCCCCGAAGATCACCACTGGCAGCGTGGCCGCCACCAGGCCCAAGACGTGCAGTGCCCCGTCGGCACGTGCGCCCGCGAGCATCACGGCGAAGCAGGCAACTAGCTGGGCCAGCAATGCCAGCGCAGGCACCGCAGGGGGCACCGCCAACCGCGACGCCAGCGCCGTGCCGCCGAGGTATCCACCTAGTACCAACAGCACGAACAGTCCGAAGACACCGAAGTCGTCGCCAATGCCGAGTGGCACGTTCACCCAGAGCCGGATGATCTGCGGCAACCAGGAGTCACCTGCCGGCATCGCATACAGGTAGCTGTACGCCATGAGTGATGCGGCCACCGCGGCAAGTACCAGCAGGGGAGCCCGGTCGGTCCGGTGCCGCTCGCCCCCGAGGAACCGCTCCCGTTCGATCGGCGCCGTGACTGTCTCACGCATCGGGACGCAGTGCCCAGGTTTCGGCGTCGAGGGCTTGGTCGAATCCCCCGGCTGTCGCCCGCCATCCACTGCCGTGAACCTCGATGCGCGCTACCACATCGGCATGAACATAATGGGCCCTGATCAGCCATTTCTGGTTCGAATTCGGTTCAGCGACGGTGGCTGCGGCCACGCCCACGGGGGT
>JBOHEL010000092.1:0-12622 GCA_050700995.1 Sciscionella sp.
CACCTCACGCCACCAGGTCGGGTACTCACCGAGATCGGCGAGCACCTCGAATGCCGTGGCGACCGGTACCGGTACCGACCATTCGCCGTGGAACCGATACTCGTTCCAGGGCACCGCACCTGCGGCTGATCCGCGCCGCCGGGGCGACGACCCGATCGCGCTCACTCCAGGACCGTCTTGAGGAACTGGCCGGTGTAGCTCTCGGAGATTCCCGCGACCGTCTCCGGGCTGCCCTCCGCGGTCACCAGGCCACCGCCCGACCCACCCTCGGGACCCATATCGACCACCCAGTCCGCCGTCTTGACCACGTCCAGGTTGTGCTCGATGACAATCACCGTGTTGCCCTTGTCCACCAAGCCGTTGATCACACCGAGAAGCTTACGGATGTCCTCGAAGTGCAGCCCGGTCGTCGGCTCGTCGAGGATATAGATGGTGCTGCCGGTCGAGCGCTTCTGCAGTTCGCTTGCCAGCTTGACCCGTTGCGCCTCACCGCCGGACAACGTCGGCGCGGGCTGGCCGAGCCGCACGTACCCCAAGCCGACGTCCACCAGCGTGCGCAGGTGGCGGTGGATGGCGTTGATCGGCTGGAAGAAGTCGGCCGCCTCTTCGATCGGCATGTCCAGCACGTCGGCCACGGTCTTGCCCTTGTAGTGCACTTCCAGTGTCTCCCGGTTGTAGCGCGCGCCCTTGCACACTTCACAAGGCACGTAGACGTCGGGCAGGAAGTTCATTTCGATCTTGATCGTGCCGTCACCCGCGCAGGCTTCGCAGCGGCCGCCTTTGACGTTGAAAGAGAACCGCCCCGGCTGGTAGCCGCGCACCTTCGCCTCGGTGGTCGCGGAGAAGAGCTTGCGCACGTGGTCCCAGACGCCGGTGTAGGTGGCCGGGTTGGACCGAGGGGTGCGGCCGATCGGCGACTGGTCGACTCGAACCAGTTTGTCCACCAGATCGACACCCCTGATCCGGGTGTGCCTGCCTGGCACCTGGCGCGCGCCGTTGAGCTTGTTCGCCAGGGTGGTCGCCAGGATGTCGTTGACCAGAGTGGATTTCCCCGATCCCGAGACACCGGTGACCGCGACAAGGCAGCCGAGCGGGAACGACACGTCGATGCTGCGCAGGTTGTGCTCGCGCGCGCCAACCACGGTGAGCTGCCGCTTGCGGTCGGCTGGCCTGCGCAGCTGGGGTACCGGGATCTCCTTGCGCCGCGCGAGGTAGTCGCCGGTGAGTGACTTCTTGTTCGCCAGCAGCTTGCGGTAGGTGCCGCTGTGCACCACGGCGCCGCCGTGCTCGCCCGCGCCAGGACCGAAGTCGACGATCCAGTCTGCGGCGCGGATGGTGTCCTCGTCGTGTTCCACCACGATCAGGGTGTTACCGAGGTCGCGCAGCCTGGTCAGGGTCTCGATCAGGCGGTGGTTGTCGCGCTGGTGCAGCCCGATGGAGGGCTCGTCGAGCACGTAGAGCACACCGACGAGGCCGGATCCGATCTGGGTGGCGAGGCGGATCCGCTGTGCCTCCCCGCCTGAGAGGGTGCCCGCCGCACGACTGAGCGAAAGGTAATCGAGGCCGACGTCGAGCAGGAAGCTCAGGCGTGCCTGTATTTCTTTGAGTACCCGTCCAGCGATCAGGGTCTCGCGCGCGCCGAGTGCCAGGCCGTCGAGGAACTTCGCGCATTCCGACACCGAGAACGCCGACACGTCGGCGATTGAGCGCTCACCGAGCTCGGCGTGCTCCAGTGTCACGGCGAGGATCTCGGGCTTGAGCCTGGTGCCCTGGCAGGTGGGGCATGGTACCTCACGCATGTAGCCCTCGTAGCGATCCCGCATGTACTCCGACTCGGTCTGATCGAGCCTGCGCTCCAGGAACGGGATGACACCTTCGAAGTTCGCGTAGTACGAGCGTTCCCTGCCGTAGCGGTTGCGGTAGCGGACGTGAACCTGCTCGTTCACGCCGTGCAACACGGCTTTCTGGGTCTTCGGGGGCAGCCGCCGCCATGGCGTGTCCATCCGGAAGCCGATCGCTTCCGACAGCGACTGCAACAGGCGCTGGAAGTACTCGGCGCTCTGCCCTCCCTGCCATGGTGCGATCGCTCCCTCCGCCAGCGAACTTTCCTCGTCGGGCACCACCAGCTCGGGATCGACCTCTTTGCGCACGCCGAGCCCGGTGCACACCGGGCAGGCACCGTATGGGGAGTTGAAAGAGAACGACCTTGGCTCGAAATCCTCGACCGCGATGGGGTGGCCGTTCGGGCATGCCAGGTTCTCCGAGAACGACCGCTCCCGCTCCGGCGAGTGCACATCCTCGTCCACGAATTCCAGCGTGACGAGCCCATCGGCGAGTCGCAGCGCCGTCTCCACCGAGTCGGTCAGCCGCTGCTTGGCCCCGGCCTTCACGGTCAGCCGGTCGATCACGACCGCGATCTGGTGCTTTTCCTGCTTCTTCAGCTTGGGCGGCTCGGTGAGCGGGCGAACCTCGCCGTCCACCCGCACTCGCGAGTATCCCTGCGACTGCAGTTGCGAGAACAGGTCGACATACTCCCCCTTGCGACCGCGCACCACCGGCGCCAGCACCTGGAACCTGGTCCGCTCCGGCATTTCGAGCACCTGGTCCACGATCTGCTGCGGAGTCTGCTTGCTGATCAGCTCCCCGCACTGCGGGCAGTGCGGCTTGCCTGCCCTGGCATAGAGCAACCGCAGGTAGTCGTACACCTCGGTGATCGTGCCGACGGTGGAGCGTGGGTTGCGGTTGGTGGACTTCTGGTCGATCGAGACAGCGGGCGAGAGGCCCTCGATGAAGTCAACGTCGGGCTTGTCCATCTGACCGAGGAACTGGCGCGCGTAGGCCGAGAGCGACTCGACGTACCTGCGCTGGCCCTCGGCGAAGATCGTGTCGAAGGCCAGCGAGGATTTGCCCGAGCCGGACAGTCCGGTGAAGACGATGATGCTGTCCCGGGGCAGGTCGATGTTCACGCCACGTAGGTTGTGCTCGCGCGCACCGTGGACCACTAGACGGTCGGCCACTGGCGTCCCTTCGGCGGATGGATTACGGACCGCCAACCATGCTACGGAGCACCCCCGACAAGAATCCTCCGAGGCGTCTCACCAGCCTATC
This sequence comes from Sciscionella sp., assembly GCA_050700995.1. Classification (GTDB taxonomy): domain Bacteria; phylum Actinomycetota; class Actinomycetes; order Mycobacteriales; family Pseudonocardiaceae; genus JBOHEL01. Next base: position 3,109 of record JBOHEL010000092.1, read on the forward strand.
TCGCCGGAGCCCTGGCAAGCCTGACGGTCATGGCGCGGGTGTTCACCGGGGGCGCGGGTCGGTCGGCGGGCACTGGCTGATCAAGGCGTACCGAAATGATCATTGCCGTCCCAGCCGCGAAACACTAGGCTACGTGTCACCGCCATCTTACGCTCCGTTACTTGCTTCGAGGTACTTGTGTCTCTGCCACCACACGCCAGCGCCGATCAGCTTGCCGATGTCCGGGCACAACTCGCCGTCGCTGAACGGCTGACAGCGCGCTGGGCCGTGGCGCTCGGCGAGTTGGACGGCGCGACCGCGAAGGGCGCCAGCGGACTGCCGGGGTGGTCGCGGGGTCACGTGGTGACGCACCTGGCCCGTAACGCAGACGGCCTGCTGAACCTGCTGACATGGGCGAGCACCCGGGTGGAGCACCCGATGTACGCCAGCGACGCCGATCGGGACGCTGACATCGAGGAAGGCTCGCACCGGCTGGCGCAGGTGATAAACGAGGACTTCGCCGCCTCGGCACAGCGATTCTCGGTGGCTGCCGACGGCATGACCGAAGCGGCGTGGGCGGCGACCGTCATGGACCGCCGGGGCGGTCCGATGCCGGTGCGCGTCGTCCCGCTGATGAGGCTGGTGGAGCTGGCGATCCACCTGGTAGACCTCGATATGGGCTTCGATTTCGGCGAACTCGCCGAGGCCGTGGGCGACCAACTGCCCGCCGTGCTGCGGGTCGCCGTCGCCAGATACACCGAGCGGCCCGGTGTCGCCGCGGTCGCGCTGACGGTCGAATACCAGGATGGGCAACGGCAGCAGCTCCGCTTCGGTGCGGGCGAGCCCACGCAGGTGTCCGGCTCAGCGGACGACGCACTCGCCTGGCTGACCGGCCGCGCCGACGGTTCCCGGCTCGCAGGGCCCGCACCCCGGCTACCCGACTGGCTCTGACGCTTCTGCGGGCCTGGCCCGGCCGCAGTCGACGAGCGGCGCCGATGCCGCATCGACGCCGTGCCCGTCGACGTTCTAGGGTCGTAGGCGTGCAGGTCACTGAGGAGTACACAGGTCATGTAGATGCGGCTGGGGCTGCCGCCCGCCGCACGCTCGGCGCGCTGACGATCACCAAGTTGTCCGTCGGTCCGATGGACAACAACGCCTACCTGCTGGTGTGTCGCGCCAGCAACGAGGCCATGCTGATCGACGCCGCGAACGAGCCGGGTCGGCTGTCCGACCTCATCGGGGACGGTGACGCACGACCCACGCTGCGCACCATCGTCACCACCCATCAGCACGCCGATCACTGGCAGGCGCTTGGCGCCACCGCCGGAGCGTTCGGCACCAACACCGCCGCGCATCCCGCCGACGCGGAGGCACTGCCGATACCGCCGGACTTCCTGTTGGAACACGGCGACACCATCTCGGTCGGCGAGTGCCGGCTGGAGGTGATCCACCTGCGCGGGCACACCCCCGGCTCGATCGCGCTGCTTTACCGCGATCCGGGGGGCCACCCGCACCTGTTCACCGGCGACTCGTTGTTCCCTGGCGGTGTCGGCAAGACCGGTTCGCCGGAGGGCTTCACGTCGCTGCTCGACGATGTCGAGCAGCGTGTTTTCCAGTACCTGCCGGACGACACCTGGTTCTACCCCGGCCACGGCGACGACTCCACCCTCGGCGAGCAACGCACCCACCTCCCGGAGTGGCGCCAGCGCGGCTGGTGACCGGGGATTGCACTGAAAGTGGCTTTCACACGGTTGAGCCGCCTGAAAGCCACTTTCAGCGGTCCCATCCATAGAAGAGCCACCTTTAGCAGGGGCTCAGATCATGCTCGCCACTTCAGGGTTGACGGCTTGTTCTTTCCATTACGAACAATGCACCCGCCACTTCCCTACTGAGTATCTCAGCAAGTGAAGGCGTCTCGGGGGTCCGTGCTGTCGCCCACGCCTGGCCTGCGGCAGCGCTGACGTAGACACGGACGCCCACTACGACGCCGTCTGGGTTATCTAGTTGGTGCCGTGACGAGGTTCACTGGCGCGCGGCGGCTCGTCGTAGAAGCCGAGCACCCAATACCCTTCGTCGAGCTGGAGATCGCCGACGGATACAGCCTCAGAGATCATGCACAGTCGCCAGAATCGGGGAAACTCTCGTGACGACACGCGATTTGGATTCATGATTTGTTCGCCGCGTCCTGACGGCCCGTAGGGGGCCGCGCAAGGGTGGGCTGTTTTCAGATCGACACTCTGCGCGGTCAGCGACTATCCGCCAATAGAGTGACCTGACTCACCATGCTCGGCGACTCGTTCGCGCTCCACGTCGCGTTGCACGCCCGGTCGAAGCCAGGGCGCATGCCATCGTCAGGGGGCAGCGCGGGCCCTGACGGCCTCAGCGCGGCAGGCGGCGCCAGAGAGCTCGTGGCAACAGTCGCATCACGGCGAACACCGGGCGCAGCACGGCGGGCACCCACACCACGCCGCGATGCCGTCGCAGCGCAGCGACAGTGGCGTCCGCGACCTGATCCGGCGTGCTCGCGAACGGTGCGGGCGCCATGTCGCGCGTCATCCGCCCGATCACGAAACCAGGCCGCACCAGCAGCAGGCGCGCGCCGCTGCCTGCGAGCGCGTCGGCGAGGCCGCAGGCGAATCCGTCAAGTCCCGCCTTCGCGGAGCCGTAGACGTAGTTGGCACGCCGAACCCGCACGCCTGCCACCGAGGAGAACACCACGAGCGCTCCGTGACCCTGCTCTCTAAGCAAACCGGCGAGGTGGGTCAGGATGCTGACATGCGCCACGTAATCGGTGTGGATCACAGCCAGCGCGTGTGCCACATCACGCTCGGCCCGCCGCTGCTCGCCAAGTACACCGAACGCGGTGACAACCACATCGAGCGAACCGTGGCGGCTCACGACATCATCCAGTACCGCACCATGGCTTGCCACGTCGTCGGCGTCGAACTCCACCCGCGCCACGGTGGTGGCACCGGCGCGCCGCAGCAGCGCCTCCTCCGCATCGAGATCATCGCTGCGGCGAGCCGCGAGCACGATCGTGCCGTACTCCGCACCGGCCAGCCGCTGCGCCACGGCAAGCCCGATCTCACTGCGACCACCCAGAACCAAGACCGTTGCACTCATCGTCGACCAGTGTGCCCGTCGCGTTCGCCCGGTTGGATCCGGGTTCGGTGACAGTCCGCGTCCGGGTAACGTGAATACCCGATCAGAGCGAGCGCCATCCACGTGTGCTCACCGTCACGGAGCAGCGAGGGGTCGAGTCGAGGTTTGGCGAACATCTTTCGGTCGTTGAGCAACCGGAACTATAGGTTATTCGCCGCAGGACAAGTCATCTCGATCACAGGAACCTGGGCGCAGCGCGTCGCGCAGGACTGGCTGGTACTCACCCTCACACACAGCGGCACCGCCGTCGGCATCACCACCGGGCTGCAGTTCCTGCCGATACTGCTGTTCTCGCTGTGGGGTGGCGTGATCGCCGACCGGCTGCCTAAGCGGCAGATATTGATGGCCACCCAGGCGGCCATGAGTGCGCTCGCACTGATTCTCGGGGTGCTCGTCGTCACCGGGCAGGTACAGGTGTGGCACGTCTATGCGCTCGCGTTCGGCCTGGGGCTTGCCACCGCGCTGGACAACCCCACCAGGCAGTCGTTCGTCACCGAGATGGTTGGCGCTGCCGACGTGCCCAACGCGGTCGCCCTCAACAGCGCCACGTTCAACGTGGCAAGGGTCATCGGCCCCGCTATCGCCGGGTTCGCCATCGGGTTGGCGGGAACCGGGCCGATCTTCCTCGCCAACGCGGCCTCCTATATCGCGGTGCTCACCGGTCTGGCGATGATGCGCGATCACGAACTGGTGATCTCAACGCGGGCTCCCCGAGCGCGTGGCCAGCTACGGGAGGGCGTGGCCTATGTCGGCGCGCGTCCTGACCTGTGGGTGCCGCTGCTGCTGGTCGCGTTCGTCACCACGCTCGGCTTCAACTACCGGGTGACCACCGCGCTGATGGCGAAACAGGTGTTCCACACCGGCGCGGGCTCCTTCGGCTTGCTCTCCACGGCACTGGCGGTCGGGTCGCTCGGCGGCGCGCTCATCGCCGCCCGCCGCGCGCGGCCGAGAATGCGATTGCTGCTCGGCTCGGCATTCGCTTTCGGGGTGCTGACCACGGTGCTGGCGTTCATGCCGACCTACTTGCTGTTCATGCTCGTGCTGGTGCCGACGGGGCTGTTCACGCTGACGTTCTCAACGGCGGCGAACTCCACCATGCAACTCGGCTCGTCACCCGCCATGCGCGGCCGCGTGATGGCGCTGTACCTGCTGTTCTTCACCGGGGGGAAGCCTGTCGGCAGCCCGTTGATCGGATGGATCGCCCAGGTCCTCAACCCGCGCTACAGCCTGGCGATAGCCGGTGTCGTTGCGATGGTGGCCGCGGTGATCGCCACCATGGTGCTCGTCCGCAAGCGCGGGCTGACGCTGCGCTCCGCGCTCAACCCGGCGCATGCCAAGTCAAGCCACCAGCTTTGAGCACCGCGGCTTCGATCAACCGTCCAGGACACCTGCCCGGACCGCGTAGAGCGCGGCCTGGGTGCGGTCTTGCAGGCCAAGCTTGCCGAGGATCGCGCTGACATGGGTCTTCACCGTCTTCTCCGACAGCGTGAGCGCCCGCGCGATCTCCCGGTTTGAGCGCCCGTGCGCCAGCTCCGCAAGCACGTCCGATTCCCGGGGCGTGAGCTGTGTGGCCAGCGGCCTTGACTCGCCGTCGGCGAGCAACCGCGCTACGTCGGGATGCAGCAGCACATGCCCGGCGTGCACGGAACGGATCGCCGCTGCCAGCGCGGGCGGGTCGACGTCCTTGTACACGTAGCCTGCCGCGCCCGCCCGGACCGCGGGTAGTACCGCAGCGGGCTCGGTGAAGCTGGTGATCACCAGCACCCGCGCCGCGCTCCCACGCGCCCGCAACTCCCGCATGGCGTCCACCCCGCCGGTGCCTGGCATCCGCAGATCGAGCAGCACCACGTCCGGTGCCAGTTCCGCGACGGCCGCGACGCAGGAGTCGCCATCGGCTGCCTCGCCCACCACCATGATATCCGGCTGCAGGTCGAGGAAAGTGCGAAGTCCCTGCCGCACAACGGGGTGGTCATCGACGACGAGTACCCGGATCGGATCACACATCCCTTGGCACCTCCAGACGCACCGTCGTACCGCCGCCAGGGCTGGAGTGCACCGCGATCCGGCCACCCGCCGCCCTCGCCCGCTCCCGCATCGACGCCAGGCCCAGCCTGCGTGCCGACTGCGTCGCGGTGGCCGGGTCGAAGCCCTCGCCGTCGTCGGTGACCACCAGCACCACCGAATGCTCGCCAGCCGCGAGACCGACCTCCACGACGCTCGCCCCGGCATGCCGAAGCGCGTTGTGCAGCGCCTCCTGCGCGATCCGGTACGCCGCTTCCTCTCGCGCCTCGGTCAATCTCGGCACGCAGCCGCCGGTGAAACGCACCGATGTGGCATGCACCCTGTCGAGCAGGTCGATCTGCTTGCGCAGGGCGATATCGAGGCCGTCACCGTCGAGATCCGCCGTCCGCAGGCCCACCACCACGGCGCGCAACTCCTCGGTTACCTCGGCGGCGAGTCCGCGCACCGTCGCCAGCTCTGCCGCCGCCCGCTGCGGATCGTCCTTGACCAGCGCCGCAGCCGCGTCGGCTGTCAGCCGCAGGCTGAACAGCTTCTGCGTCACGGCGTCGTGCAGCTCCCGCGCGATCCGGTTACGTTCCTCCACAATGGACAGTTCCCGGCTTCGCTCGTACAGCCGCGCGTTCACTAATGCGATCGCCGCGTGGCCGGCCAGCAACCGCAGCAGCTCCTCGTCGTCGGCAGTGAATCCGCCCGGTGTGTTCTTGTTCGCCAAGAACAGCTCGCCGAGGATCTCCTCACCGTCAATGATCGGCATGCCGAGGAAATCGGTGAGAGTCGGGTGAGCTGCCGGCCACCAGCCGAACTGCGGATGCTCGCGGATATCGGTGAGCCGCACCGGGTTCGGATCCCGCAGCATCACGCCGAGCAAGCCGTGCTGGCGCGGTACCGGGCCGATCTCGCGCCATTGCTCGTCGCTGATGCCGTCGGCGAGGAACTCTCCAAACGAACCAGCGGCGTCGGGAACGCCCAGTGCCGCGTAACGCGCATCGAGCAAGCGGCGCGCGGAGGTGAGGATCGTCTGCAGCACATCGCGTACCGAAAGGTGCGCGGTGACGGCGAGCACGGCTGCGCTGACCTCACGCAACTCGGCTCGGTCGAACCCGGCCATACCCGCACAGTACCGGCACGGGCGCCATAGCGAATCGGGCACGGGACCTAGGCCAAGCGACCGGCACGAGACCGATCCGGCGCCCGATGCCACGGCGGCCTGGCGCGAATACGTTCGTGGTCACCGCAACAGATCGACATCGGAGGTCCCGCAATGCCTGTCGCTATCATCACCGGCGCGTCCCGTGGTCTCGGACTCGCCCTCGCTACCGGACTGGCAACCGAGGGCTGGCGGCTGGTCATCGACGCCCGCGACGGCACCGCACTGGCCGCAGCGCGGGAAAGCCTGGACGGTGAGGTGCTCGCGGTGCCTGGCGATGTCACCGATGCGCAGCACCGTGTCGCACTGCTGGCTGCGGCCGAGCGGCTCGGGGGTGTGGACCTCCTGATCAACAATGCCGGGATCCTCGGCCCCAGCCCGCAACCGGTGCTGGCCGAGTACCCGCTGCCCGCGCTGCGTGAGGTGTACGAGGTGAATGTGTTCGCGCCGCTCGCGCTGGCCCAGCTCGCGCTGCCGGGATTGCGGCTACGCGGCGGCGCGGTCGTCAACATCACCTCGGATGCCGCGGACGAGCCGTACCCCGGGTGGGGTGGGTACGGCTCGGCGAAGGCCGCGGTGCAGCAGGCCGGCCGCATCCTCGCCGCAGAGGAGCCGGTGGTGCGGGTATGGGCGGTGGATCCCGGCGACCTGCGCACCCGGATGCACCAGGAGGCGTTCCCCTGGGAGGACATCGGCGACCGACCGCTGCCGGGGACGGTGGTACCGGCGTTCCTGGGGTTGCTTGCGCGGCGAGCCGAGTCGGGTCGGGTGCGGTTGTCCGAGCTGGCGGTGCTGCCGTCTGAGGTGTCGTCGTGAGCGCCACCGCGGTGTGGCTGCCGTTCGCGGTAGCGGATATCGACGCGGCGGAGTGCTTCTACGCAAACCACTTAGGACTGTCGAGAGTAGACAGTTGGGCCACCGGAAGCGAGCGGGGTGTCGTGCTGCGCGCAGCCGGACCGGCGCACATCGAGTTGGTGTCGCCGGGAACACCGGGTCCGGTACCGCTGGCGTTCGAACTGGCCGATTCGGGATCGGTCGATCGTTCGTACGCGGAGTGGGGCGCGGGCATCGCGGATGTGATAGCGCAGCCGCACCTGTTCCCCCGCGGTCATTACGGCTTCGAGGTGCGCGGCCCGGCGGGAGCACATGTCTTGGTCTGGAGTGAGAACACATGAGTGTGCTGGAATTCGCGTTACCAGCCGAGTTGGAAGCGCACGAACCGCCGGAGGCGCGTGGCGTCTCCCGCGACGCGGTGCGGCTGCTGGTCGGGCGATCCTCGACCGGAGTGGTGACACACCACCGGTTCAGCGAGCTGCCAGCGCTGTTGCGGCCTGCCGATGTGCTCGTGGTGAACACCTCCGCCACGCTGCCCGCGGCCGTCGCGATCCCGGGAGGTGCGCTGCGGGTGCACTTCTCCACCGAACGGACGGATGGCCGGTGGCTGGTCGAGCTGCGAAGGACATCCGGCAAGACGAGCGAGCCTTACCCAGGAGGCGAACCGGGGCAGCGCCTTCCACTTCCGGGCGGCGGCGCCGTGACCTTGCGCGAGCGCTACTCTCGGCAGCGGCTGTGGGTCGCCGACATCTCCGTCGGCGAGGCGGGCTCGGTCCGGGCCTTCCTACAGCTCTTCGGCGAGCCGATCAGGTACTCCTACGTGCCTGGCCGGTGGCCGATTTCGGCCTACCAGACGGTGTTCGGCGCGGTCGCGGGCAGCGCCGAGATGCCAAGCGCATCGCGACCGTTCACCGACCGACTGGTGACACGACTGGTCAGCGCGGGGGTGCAGTTCGCCCCGTTACTGCTGCACACCGGGGTCGCCTCGGCCCAGGCGCAGGAACGGCCCTATCCCGAGCGCTTCTCGGTGCCGCAGACCAGCGCCAGGACCGTGAACCAGGCCAAGGCTGCAGGCGGCCGGGTGATCGCCATCGGCACCACGGCGGTCAGGGCGTTGGAAAGCGCGACAGGGGACGACGGCGTGGCCTGCGCGGCGAGCGGCTGGACCGAGCTGATCATCACCCCGGAACGCGGAGTGCGCGTGGTCGACGGCCTGCTGACCGGCTTTCATGAACCGCGCGCCTCACACCTCGACATGCTCGCGGCCATATCCGACCGCACGCTGCTGCAGCGGTGCTACCACGAAGCGATCGCCGGAGGCTACCTCTGGCACGAGTTCGGCGACGTCAACCTCTTGCTGCCGTGACCACGACGCTCTGTGATGGGGATACCGTCTCCACTGTGAGGACATCCAACAGCAGGGCGGAGTACCCGCAGGTCCGATTCCAGCCACCAGCAGGCTCATGTGAGCTGCTGCTCATCCGCCACGGCGAGTCCGCGCGCGCCGTCGACGGCGTCCCTTTCCCACTCGTGGACGGGCAGAGCGATCCCGAGCTATCGCCGACCGGGCGGCGGCAGGCCGACCGTATCGCCGACCGGCTCGGCGGCGAGAACCTGGACGCGATCTACGTCACGCCGCTACGCCGCACCGCACAGACAGCGGCCCCGCTCTGCGCGCGGCTCGGCATCACGCCGGTGGTGGAGCCGGAGCTGCGTGAGGTCCACCTCGGTGAGTGGGAGGGCGGCGTCTACCGCAAGATGGTGGTGGAGAATCATCCGGCGGTGCAGCGCATGCACAGTGAGCAACGCTGGGACGTGATCCCCGGTGCCGAGCCCGCGCAACACCTGCAAGCCCGCGTCCGGAACGCGCTGCTGCGGCTCGCGGCCGCGCACGCCGGTCAGCGGCTCGCCGTATTCACCCACGGCGGGGTGATCGGCCAGGCGTTCGCGCTGGCAGGGGAATCCCGCCCGTTCGCATTCCTCGGCGCGGACAACGGCTCCATCTCGCAGCTCGTGATCGCCGAGACGACATGGGTGATCCGCCGCTTCAATGACACCGCACACCTGGATCCCACGTTCAGCATCGCCGCCGCCCCACTCACCTGAGCGCCAGCTCGGCCGCCTCTCTCGCGCACCCCCACGACAGGCTCACGCCACTGCCGCCGTGCCCGTAGTTGTGCACAGACCACGCCGCGCCGAGCGATTCCGCCTCCACCCGCACGGCAGGACGATCGGGTCGGAGGCCAACCACGGTCTCGATCACCTCGGCCGCTGCCAGCCGGGGCTCGACCGTGCGGCAGCGGGCAACGATCCGCGCCGCGAGCGCGGGATCAGGGGTGGTGTCCCAGCTGTCCGGCACCGAGATACCGC
>JBOHEL010000093.1:0-12586 GCA_050700995.1 Sciscionella sp.
GCAGAGCTAAGGAGCGCCGTGCCCTATCCCGACGATTTGCTCGGCGAGGACGAGGAGATCATCGTCCACCAACATCCGCACTGGAAGATGCTGATCGTCCCGGTGATTATCTTTGTGATCGCCGTCGGTGGCGGAGCCTACCTCGCGACCCTTCTCGCGGGCCAGTCATGGCGGCTGGCGGGCTGGATCGCGATCGGGGTGGTCGCGGTCGCACTGGTGGTGTGGGGCACGCTCGGGCCGCTGATCCGCTGGCGTACCACGCATTTCATCGTCACCAGCGAGCGCGTCATGGCCAGGGAGGGGGTGCTCAAGCGCACCGGGATCGACATCCCGCTCTTTCGGGTCAACAGCGTGCAGTTCCGGCACGGCGTGGTTGACCGGCTCTTCGGATGCGGCACGCTGGTCATCGAGTCGGCCTCGGACGAACCGCTGGAGTTCGACGACATCCCCGGTGTCGAGTACGTGCACTCGCTGCTTTACCGCGAGATCAACGACAGCCCGCACGACGATTTCCGCCAGCGTCGGCACGAGGAGGATTGGCGGTGAGCGGGCGGGCGCTGCCGATGCGGGTGCCTTCCGCCGAGAAGCTGCCGGAGCGGGTGACGATCTGGGAGGTCGGCGCTCGTGACGGGCTGCAGAACGAGCAGTCGATCGTGGACGTCGAGGTCAAGCTGGAGTTCCTCGAACGGCTCGCGGACGCGGGCCTGACGGTGCTGGAGGCCACCAGCTTGGTCCACCCAAAATGGGTGCCGCAGCTCGCCGACGCCGAGGAGCTGCTGTCCCGGTTGCCGGAGCGCGAGGGCGTCGGCTACCCGGTGCTGGTGCCGAATCCCAAAGGCCTGCAGCGTGCGCTCGCCGCAGGGGTGCGCCATATCGCGATCTTCGGCAGCGCCACCGCGACCTTCGCCGAGCGCAACCTGAACTCCGGCCTCGACGAGCAGTTCACCATGTTCGATCCGGTGGTGGCGAAGGCAAGGGCAGAAGGGCTCGACGTGCGGGCGTACGTGTCGATGTGCTTTGGGGACCCGTGGCAGGGCGCGGTCGATCCGGCGCAGGTGGTGTTGGTTGGACGGCGGCTGCTGGACATGGGGTGCTCGCAGCTCTCCCTCGGAGATACCATCGGCGTCGCCACTCCCGGCCATGTCGAGGCGCTGCTTGACGCGTTCGCCATCGCGGGCACAGATGTCGGCTCGCTCGCGGTCCATTTCCACGACACCTACGGCCAGGCGCTGTCCAACACACTCGCCGCGCTGCGCCTCGGCGTGAGCTGCGTGGATTCCTCTGCGGGCGGTCTGGGCGGCTGCCCGTACGCCGAGTCGGCGACCGGCAACCTCGCCACCGAAGACCTGGTATGGATGCTCGACGGCCTCGGGGTCTGCCACGGGGTCGATCTCGACTCGCTGGTAGCGACCAGTGCGTGGATGGCGCGGCAGTTGGGGCGCCCGAGCCCGTCCAGGGTGGTACGGGCACTGGCCCGTGAGTGAGCCGGAGCGTCGCCGTGCGCAGCACCGCCCGGTACTGGTGTGGCGCCGCGACGTGCCATGGCTCGCCGCGTCGTCGGCAGCCCACGGTGGCGGCATCGGTGAACGGTCGTGGGTGCTGAACGCGACCGTGGAGTCCGGCTATCAGCGGGATGACCCGGAAACCCACATCGGGGAGTTGGCGGCCGAGCTCGGGCTGCGTGGCCGGGGTATCGGGCTGCTCACTGCGGTGGATGTCCGGGAGGCGGTGACGGTGCGGGAGGCCGGCATCACCGCGACGGTGACGACCGGAGTGAGCCTGCCGGTGTGGGCGGCGTCGGCGGAATCGTCGCCCGCTGCCGCCGCCACCAGCGAGCGCGCGGGCACCATCAACGTGGTGTGCCTGCTGCCGGTGCGACTGTCGGAGGGCGCGCTGGTGAACGCGGTCGCCACGGTCGCGGAAGCCAAGGCGCAGGCGCTGTTCGAGGCGGCGCTGCCAGGGACCGGCACCTGCACCGACGCCACCGTGCTGCTCTGCCCGATGTGCGGCCCGGCCGAGGCGTACGGCGGCCCGCGCTCGGTGCTCGGCGCGCCGCTCGCGCGCTGCGTGCGCGCCGCGATCAGCGCAGGTCTGCCACGCTAACTATGCTCGGCCCCCGGGAACCGGCACCGGCTTGCGGCGACATCATCGGACGACGAGGAGAACCTGGCGCAGCATTCCTGGCTTGGTCCTGCCACTGGTGACGAGAGGGAGGTCGGCGCGATATGAGCGGCGCTGAGGGTTTCTCGGTCTCGCCGGATGCGCCAGCGGGCCACGCCGCATCGCCCGTTCCGGTCGGGCCGCAGCCGCCAACCCCGCCGATGGGCCAGACCGTGCATGCCGCCACCCCGGCCGCACCCGGAGCGGGCGTGGCGAATGTCGGTACGGTTGGCGGGGTTCGAAGCCCGGCGGGCCCCACCGCGGCACCGTGGCAGGTGGCGGCAGTGCCAGCGCCCGGCCCCAGCGACGCCCAACAGTCCGCGCTGGCTCTGTTCCTAGTGCATATGTTCCCGATCGGCCACCTGCCGGTGCCCGCGAGCCGGCCCGCCCGACAGTTGCTGCCACCGCAGGCCGATTTCGACTACGCGGCAGGATTGCGCTTCTCTCCGCAGGACCATCCGCGCTCGGATCTGGTGTCGGATACCGATGCGGTGAACGCGGTGCTCGGCGGAGGGCCGCCGAGACAACCATCACCGGCGAGGGCGGCAGACAGTGCGGCGGTCGCCGCGCTGACCGGCGGGTATCACCCGCTCGGTGAGCCTGCCTCGCCGGTCGAGCCGTCGCGCGAGCGGGAATGGGACCGCCGCTTCCTGGTGCGCTCATCCGATGCGGGCAGGCGCGCAGAGTACGCGTGGCCTCCCGGCGAGCTGTTCCCCGAAGGCGGCAGGGGGTCCGGTGAGGCTGCGGTGCTGGCGGTGGGTACGGAGCTCGACCGCTTCGGCGCCGAGGAGGGCAGGGTCTTCGCACCGGCCGCGACACCGTTCGCTCGGCGGTCACTGCCACCGGAGCAGCTGGCTGCCGGGTACCGGCGTTACCGGGTGCTGGCGCAGTTGCCGGTGTGGCGGACCGTATCGGCGCCGTGGTTCGCACAGCCCGGCGGCGCCATCCGTTACCGCGCCACGTATGCCGCCTGTGACCTGGTGACACTGGGGTACCTGGGGGACGTCACCTTGGCCGAGGAGGAGGGCGGCACGGATGAACGCTGAGTCCATCATGAAGTGGCTCGCGGCGATCGGGGTTCCTGCCGAGGTGGTGTCGGTCGGTGCCGAGGCCGACAGTGCGTGGTGTCTGATCTCGGACCAGCAGCCCGACGTCGACGGCGTCATCGGCTGGGAGGTGTTCTGGCGGGAGCAGGGCAACCGCTACGACTGGGCACGCTTCTCCAACGAGCAGATCGCATGCCATTACCTGTTCGGCAGGCTGGCGTGGGCGCAGGTCGCACGGGGCACCGTAGGCGTGATCGACAGCGCCGACACCGCCCCCCGCAAGATTAACTGACCTCTAGCAGCGCGTGCCTGGGGGGATACGGAGAGTGTGTAGGGCGGCGTCGTGCAGGTGCCCGTTCGAGGACAGTGCTGAGCCGCCGTCGTGGCGCACGGCACCAGAGAGGTCGGAGAACCGGCCCCCTGCTTCGGTGACGATGACCTGCAACGGTGCCACGTCCCACGGGCTCACGATCGGCTCGGCCGCAAGGTCGATGGCGCCGTCGGCCACCAGGCAGTGCTGCCAGAAGTCGCCGAACGCCCGACTCTCCCAGCAGGCATCCACCAGCGTGAGGTACGCCTCCCGCGAGTGGTGCTCACTCCAGCTTCTCAGGTCCGTGGTTGACAGGTAGGCATCCGTGAGCTCGGCCACCCCCGACACCGAGATCCGCCGGTCACCGGAGCGCTCCCTTGTCCACGCGCCACCCCCCGCTGCCGCCCACCAGCGCCGTCCGAGAGCAGGCGCGCTGGCTACCCCAACGGTCGGCACGCCATCGATCAGCAGTGCGATCAGGGTGCCCCACGCCGGGACCCCCCGCAGGAAGTTCTTGGTGCCGTCGATCGGATCGAGCAACCAGCACCGGCCCGCGCCCACGGTGCCACCGCGCTCCTCACCGGCTACCGCGTCGTCCTGGCGGGCGCTTGCGATCAGCGCGCGGATCCGGTCCTCCACGGCGAGGTCGGCGTCGGTGACCGGTGTGCGGTCCGGCTTGCGCTCGACGCGCAGGTCGGTCGCGGTGAACCGGCTGGTGGTGATCGCGTCTGCGGCGTCGGCCAACGCGAGGGCGAGTTCGAGGTCTGTCCCGAGTGGAGTTGACACGGTCCCGATGTTGTCACGCATAGAGTGACCTCCGTGAGTGTGGTACTGCTGTCCGAGGACGACCCTGCCATCGCCGAACCGCTGTCCCGTGCGCTGCGCAGGGAGGGCTACGAGGTGCACCTGGTCGCCGACGGCCAAGGCACCCTGCAGATGGCGGTTGCGGGCGGTGTCGACCTGCTGGTGCTCGATCTCGGCCTGCCAGGGCTCGACGGCCTCGAGGTATGCCGCAGGCTGCGCTCCTCGGGCTGCGGCATACCCGTGCTGATGCTCACCGCGCGCGCCGACGAGGTGGACTTCGTCGTCGGCCTCGACGCCGGCGCCGACGACTACGTTGCGAAGCCGTTTCGGCTGGCCGAGCTGATGGCGCGGATTCGGGCGCTGCTGCGACGGCAGGCACCGGACACCGTCGAGGCGAATGGCGTTCGGATGGATCTCTCCGCCAGGATGGTGACGGTGGACGGGGCCGAGATCACCTTGGCGAACAAGGAATTCGAGCTGCTTCGGGTGCTGATACTGCGCGCGGGCCAGGTGGTGACGAGGGAGGAGATCCTGGCCGAGGTGTGGAACGCCCTCGAACGCAAGGGGAGCAAGACGCTGGATATGCATATGTCCTGGCTGCGTCGCAAGCTCAACGATGGGAACCCGAGGTCCGCGGAACGGCTCATCGCCACCGTGCGCGGCGTTGGGTTCCGCTTCAATACGGACTGACCGGATGCGCCGTCGGATCTTGCTGGCCACCCTGCTGGCCGTGGCGGTGACCGCGTGCGCACTGGGGATTCCGCTCGGTTACAGCGCACTGACCGTGGTCGAGAGTGTCACCAGGTCGGAGCTCGCGGCACGGGCGGAGCAGGTGGCCACCATCGTCGACGACCAACTGGCCGCGGGGCAGCCCATCCGCCTGGAGAAGGTGCGCCTGGCGGTGCCGAAAGACGGCAGGCTGGTGGTGACGACGCGTTCCACCGGAACGCTGACCTACGGTGCCAAGCCGGACCACGACACGATCACCGAGCAGGTACCGACCGTGCACGCGGGTAGTGTGCAGCTCTCCGAGCCTGCCGGGCCGATGCGCACCCAGCAGCTGCAGTACTTCGCGTTCGTGGTGCTGCTCGTGGTGCTCTCGGTCGGTATCGGCACCATCGTGGCCGTGGTGACCGCCCGCAGGCTGGCCGAACCGCTGCGTCACCTTGCAGGCCGCGCGGACCGGCTGGGCGGTGGCGACTTCCGGCCCGATCCCGACCGCTATGAGGTCATCGAGCTGGACATGGTGGCGCAGACGCTGGACTCCTCGGCGACCGCGCTCGCGCGGTTGATGCAGCGGGAACGGGATCTGGTGGGCGATGTCTCCCACCAGCTTCGCAGCCGCCTCACGGCGCTGCAGCTACGCATCGAGACGCTCTCGGAGCATCCCGACGAGGATGTCGCGGCAGAGGCGAGCGCCGCCATCGAACAGGCGGAGCGGCTGGCCACGGTGCTCGATGAGCTGCTCGCCGCGGCGCGCGCTGCCCGCTCGGTCGAGGCGGAGCCGGTTGACTTGTCCTTGGAGTTGAACGCGATCGCGGGTGAGTGGCGTGACCAGCTGCGGGCCGAGGGCAGGGCGCTGCGGGCGCGGCTGCCCGATGGGCTGCGCGCGAGGGCGACGCCGGGGCGGCTGCGGGAAGCCATCGGTGTGCTGCTTGACAACGCGCTCCGTCACGGCGGCGGTACGGTCACGCTGTCGGCTCGACGAGGTGATGCCACTGTGGTGATCGAGGTCGGCGACGCGGGTGCCGGGGTGCCCGACGATCTGGTGCCGCACGTGTTCGAGCGCGGGGTGTCCGGCGGCGGGTCGACCGGTGTCGGGCTCGCGCTGGCTCGCGCGCTGGTGGACGCGGACGGTGGCAGGCTGGAGCTGGCTTCGGCTCGCCCCGCCACGTTCGCCGTTTTTCTGCCGTTGCCCCGCGCCGACGACGTGATCGGCACCAGCTGGCCGACCGGAAAGAGCCCGCGCTGAGCGTCTGTTCAGGCGACCCGGTGATCGTCACCCGTGCCGGGGATGTGTTTCGCGTCGCCGGGGCGCAGGGGGCTGACCTTGTCCCGAGGCCTGCGTTCCCTGGCATCGGCACGGGGAAAGACCAGGTACTTGTAACCGAGGAAACGGACGACGGTGCCCAACAGGGTGCCGATGATCATCTCGCTGATGAAGTCCGCGCTCTCCTGGACGAGGCGGGAGACCTCTGGCACCTCAAGGCCGAACACATAACGGGAGATGATCTCAGGGACCAGGTTCAGACCCACCGCGACGGCGTTGACCAAGAAGAACAGCAGCGCCTCATGATGGCGTTCTCGGCCGCCCCTCGTCCGGAACGACCATTCCCTTGACAGCACGTAGGACACGATCGTGGCGCAGATCGTGGCGATGGCCATCGCGGTGACCGGCTTGCGTTCCAGGATCGTCAGCTTCAGCGAATAGTTGATCACGAATGTGACGAGGAACGCGAAGCCGCCGACCACCGCGAACTTCAGCAGTTCGCGGTGTTTGATCAGTATTGAGCGCAGCGGGCTAGGTACCCGCCTGAGCACGGTCTCGATCAAGGCCATCGGCCCAGTTTAGGCGCTGAAGTCATGTCAACCGCTATTGGGGCGTCGATCTCCGCGTGTTTCGCGGGCTGGGCAGGGGAGTTAGTGGACGCAGTGGTCGGGGTGCTTGCAAGAGTGGTGATGCCAGTGAAGGTCCCACCGCCCGGATAGTGTCAACTGTCCGGAGAGCTGCCATTGTCCGGAAAGTTCCCAGTCGGGCGACTCTCCGCAGGGCGGAGGAGGTACGCAACCTGGCGGAGGAGTTGGCGCAGGCGGGGCGGGTTCGGGCGGAGGCGGCTTCTTGGTCACCTGCACCCGGACCGACACCGATACCGACACGCCGCCACCCGCGCTGACCGAGCCGGTCACCGTGCCGCTCTGCGCGTCGCCAGCGGCTCGCAGCTGGAACATCAGCGTCACCGATTGTCCTGGCTGTAGTGGTGACGGCGCGCTGCAGCGTGCGACGGAGCCACTGCTGGCTGGGCAGTGCACGGTCGCCGATGACGGCCCCGCCATGGACAGCAGTTGCGCTCCCGAGACGTGAGTGGCACCTCCGGTGCCCTGCACGCTCACGCCCTTCGGGAGGTGCAGCGTGGCGCTCGGGGCGGGTGCGGGCGCGGTGCCGTTGTTGGTGACGGTGAGCCGCAGCGGCGCGCTGGACCCCTGCCGCAATGTCACAGGCTGAGCGTGCGCGGTCACCGATGGCTTACCTCGCGCTGGGGGCTTCGGTGCGGGGGGCTTGGCAGCGGGTGGCTGCGGCGCCGGCGGTGGTGGCTGCGGCGCGGGTGGCTGCGGCGCCGGCGGTGGTTGTTGTGGTGCGGGCGGTTGCGCCGCAGGTGGGTTTGCGGCGGGTGGCGCCGTCGCGGCAGGCGGCTGCGCGGCGGCGGGGATGTGTGTCTCAGCGGTGTTGGCGAGCGCGCCCATCGCGACAGCTGCGGCGAGCACCGCGACCGATGCGCCCACTCCGAGGAACTGCCGTGGCAGCGACGCGGCCGCCGCGGCACCACCGCCCGCGCCTGCGGTTGCGCCGACCGCGGCGAGCTTTGCGGCTCCCCCTGCCGCCGCGAGATAACCGGCAGCCCCGGCACCGAGCACAAGCGGAGCCACCACGACCCGCAGCGCACCGTTCACGTCTGCCAGTTCAGCGGCCAGTGCCCGGCAGCGATCGCACTCGTCGAGATGGGTCTCGACCTGTACGCTCTCCCGCTTGGACAGGCCACCTCTTGTCCAGGCGCCGAGCCTGTCGACGCAGGTACGGCAGCGCGCTGCGTGGGTCTCCGCGAGGTGAACCTGCAGGTACGCCTGCCGGAGGCCTTCCCTGGCGCGGTAGGCGAGCGCGGATACGCCGTTGGCCGATATCCCCAGCAGGGGAGCCACCTCGGCGGCTGACTGCCCCTCGATCTCGGTGTGCCACAGCACTGCCTGCCAGCGCTCCGGCAGCCGGGCGAAGGCACGGGCGGCCAGCGAGCGCTCCAGACCGGAGACCGCGGTATCGGAGAACGGCACGCTGACCTTCTCGGCGGGCGCGACGTCGGAGACATCGTCGGCCAGCTGCACCTTGCGGTCGCGGCGGGTCTTGTCGTAGGCGTTGTGCCGCAGCGTGGTGAGCAGGTACGCGCGGAACGCCGTCTCAGGTCCCTTGCCTGCCCGCAGCGTGTCAAGCACTTTCGCGAACGCCTCGGACACCAGGTCATCGGCTTCGGCGGTGGATCTCGCGAGCTGCCTTGCGAGGTTGTACGCGGCACTGACGTGCCGTTGGTAGAGCTCCCCGTATGCCGGTGTGGATCCCTGCCGCACCGAGTCGATCAACTCGGTGTCACTCGGGCCCTGCACCTCCGCTGGAACCGCTGCCACGTCGCTCCTCGTTCATCGTCCGTGCCTGCTCCACCGCCCCAGCGAACGCAGACACCTCACATGCGCTGCACAGTGTGACTGATAGCCCCCTGCGCCGTCACCTGAGTCTGCCGGGGTGCGGCTTCCCTCACCAGCTGAGGGATATCGGAAACCGGACACCGATGTGCCGTCACGGCCCGCCGGTAGCCACGTCACACGATGAGACCGCAGGCGTAGGGGTGGGAGGGCATGCAGTGGCATCGGGTGAAATACGATCGCGCACCGGCCGTGCGGAGTTCGCACGCGCGGCGCATGCGCTGCGGTATGACTGGCGCACCGCGAGCTTGGCAGGCGGCTGGCCGTTTGTGGACGACTGGGCGCTGCCAGAGATTGATCAGGTCTGCTGCGCGGTGCTTTCCGGCAAGGATCTTGCCCAGCCGCTGACCGCGCTCGGTCGTGCCAGGGCCAGCGCGGGAATCGGGCTCGGCGAGACCCTGGCCGATCTCGCCGCCCTACACGCGGTGCTGGACGGGCCGGACACGGCACATGGTGTGGTAGGCGTCGACCCTGACGCGCCGCCGGCCCGGCTGCTGCGACTGACAGCGCTGGGCTGGGCTGACAGCACGATGGGCCGGCTGGGCCGCAGCGAGGTGACCGATCCGCTGACCGGGCTCGCCACCGCCGAATACCTGCGTATGCGCCTGTCGGAGGTCTACCGGGAGGCAGAGGTGTCCGGTCGCTCTGCCGCCGATACGTACGCCTTGGTGGCGGTGCGCCATGATCCGTCCGGGCTGGCCCGCTGGCCGAGGTTGGCTGCGACGGTGCTGGTAGCGGACGCACTGCGGGCGACATTCACATCAGGGGAGACGCTCGTCGCACTCGGTCGCGGTGTCGCGGCCGGGCTCGCCAGGCGCGACGAGCTGCTCGCGGGGCAGGTCGCGCGGCTGCGCAGATTGGCGGCCCAGCGGCTGAGTACCGACCAGGAGTTGCGGGGTGCGGGCAGGCTGCGCGTGGATGTGCACCGGCTGCCCGCGGGTTACCGCTCGGCGGGTGTGTGGCTTGGCGCGCTCAGGAGCCGCTAGCGCGCGCCGGCAGCGGGCCAATTAGTGTCCCAGCACGTGGATGTTCGAACCGGCCTTCCTGTGGTTGGCATGATCGGTGGCGGCCAGCTGGCCAGGATGACCCATCAGGCCGCGATAGGGCTTGGGCAGTCACTGCGGGTGCTCGCGGCATCGGACGGCGACGCTGCCGCGCTGGTGGCGCCGGACGTGGTGCTCGGCAGCCATACAGATCTCGCCGCACTGCGGTCCTTCGCGGCCGGCTGCGATGTGCTGACGTTCGACCATGAGCATGTTCCCGAGGCAGCGCTGCGCGCGCTGGCGGACGAGGGGGTGGCGCTGCGGCCTGCGCCCGACGCGCTGCGGCACGCGCAGGACAAGCTGGTGATGCGGCGGCGGCTGGCCTCCGAGGGGTTGCCGGTGCCACCGTTCGCCGAGGTCGACGCCGTGAGTGATGCGGTGCGGTTCGCAGCCGAATACGGCTGGCCCTGCGTGCTCAAGGCGGTGCGTGGCGGGTACGACGGGCGTGGGGTGTGGATGCTGGGCTCCGTGGCCGAGGCCGAGCGTCAGGTCGCGGAGCTGCTGGAAACCGGGACGCCGTTGATGGTGGAGCAACGGGTGGCGATGCGGCGCGAGCTGGCGGCACTGACGGCGCGCTCGCCGTTCGGCCAGGGCGCGGCATGGCCGGTGGTCGAGACCGTGCAGTCCGATGGCATCTGCATCGAGGTGTTGGCGCCCGCGCCCGCGCTCGACTCGGAGATCGAGGAAATGGCTGTGGACACCGCATTGCGGGTGGCCGCGACTCTCGGCGTGGTCGGAGTGCTGGCGGTCGAGCTGTTCGAGACCGACAACGGGGTGCTCGTCAACGAGCTGGCGATGCGGCCGCACAACTCCGGGCACTGGACCATCGACGGTTCTGTGACCTCACAGTTCGAGCAGCACCTTCGCGCGGTGCTCGACTACCCGCTCGGCGTGACAGACGCGCTGGCGCCCGCGGTAGCGATGGCCAACGTGCTCGGCGCAGGCGTGTTGCCGGCGATGCGCGTCGATGAGCGGATTCACCACCTGTTCGCCCGCTTCCCAGAGGCCCATGTGCACTGGTACGGCAAGGCCGAGCGGCCAGGGCGCAAGGTCGGACACGTTACCGTGCTCGGCGAGGACATGCCCGAGGTGCGCCGCAAGGCCACCCTGGCCGCCCGCTTCCTCTCACACGCCCAATGGGCAGACGGCCACCCGCCGCACTGAGGTGGCGAGAAAAAGCCCGCAATTTCCCCGAATACCCAAGGAGGCGACGTGGCGCAATCACCTGATCCGGTGGTCGGTGTGATTATGGGTAGTGACTCGGACTGGCCGGTGATGCGGGCCGCCGCTGATGCGCTCGCCGAGTTCGAGGTAGCGTACGAGGTCAGCGTGGTCTCCGCGCACCGCACTCCGCAGCGGATGCTGGACTATGCCCGTGGTGCTGCCGATCGGGGGCTGCGGGTGATCATCGCGGGCGCCGGTGGTGCCGCGCACCTTCCAGGGATGGTGGCCTCGGCGACCGTGCTTCCCGTGATCGGGGTGCCGGTGCCGCTGAAGTACCTCGACGGGCTGGATTCGCTGCTCTCGATCGTGCAGATGCCCTCGGGCGTACCGGTGGCGACGGTGTCGGTCGGCGGGGCGCGCAATGCCGGGCTGCTCGCGGTGCGGATGCTCAGTGCGCACGATCCGACCCTGCGCGGGCGGATGGCGCGCTTCCAGACCGAACTGGAGCAACTGGTGCTCGACAAGGACACCGCACTCCGCGCCTCACTCCAGCACCCGTGAGTACTTTCGACGGCTATAACCGTCGAAAGTACTCACGGTGTTAGAGCTGGGCGCGGAGTTCGCGTTTCAGAATCTTGCCCGCCGCCGATACCGGGATCTCCTGGATGATGCGCAGCTCGCGTAGTCGCTTGTACGGTATTACCTGCTCGTTCACCGCCGCCATCAGCTCGGACTCACCGATCTCCGCAGCACCGTCGCGCGCCGAGCGGACCACGAACGCCACCGGCAGCTCACCGACCTGCGGGTCCGGCTTGCCGACCACGGCAGCGGCCGCCACGCCGGGGTGGGCTATCAGCAGCTCTTCCAACTCGCGCGGGTACACGTTGTAACCTTTGTACAGCAGCATGTCCTTCTTGCGATCCACAATGGACAGATACCCGTCGGCGTCGAGGACGCCGATATCGCCGGTATGCAGCCAGCCGTCGACGAGTACCGCGGCGGTCTCCTCCGGCCGCTCGTGATAACCCGCCATTACCTGTGGCCCGCGCACACACACCTCGCCAGAGGTCCCGGTCGGCAGCGGTTCCTCGCCGCCTTCCGCCGCCACGATCTTGACCTCGGTGTCGAATACCGGCAGCCCTACCGCGCCGACCTTGCGCAGCGCGGAGCGCGCCGTTGGCGACGAAGTGGCCCCCATGGTGACTTCGGTCAGCCCGTAGCCCTCGCAGATCACCGCGTCGGGCAACAGCCGCTGCAATGCGTTGATCATCTCCATTGGCAGCGGCGCGGCGCCGGAGGAGACGCCGCGCACCGACGACAGGTCCCGCTTCGGCAGATCGGGGCACGCCAGCAGGGCGCCGAACAACGGTGGCGCGCCGCCCATCGTGGTGACCCGCAGCCGCTCGGCATCGGCAAGGTAGGCCTTCGGGTCGAACCGGTCGTGCAGCACCGTGGTCGCGCCCGTGAGCATCGGCACGTTCAACCCGCCGATCGTGCCCATCGCGTGGAAGAACGGGGTGAGGCTGATGCCGATTCCGGTACCGAGCCTGGTCGGCCATTCGCTCTCGTCACCGATCTGGTTCAACGAAAGG
>JBOHEL010000094.1:0-12522 GCA_050700995.1 Sciscionella sp.
ATCGCGTATCTGGCGAGCCCGCGTTCGGCATCCACAACGGGGACCATCCTTGCGGTGGACGGTGGCATGCAGGGACTGCGCAGGCCACCGTCGGTCGGGTGAATCGGGAGCGCGCGGATGCGAGTGGACGAGAGCAGAGCGCTCGGGCGGACGGGCGTGCTGCTGCCGGCGCTCGGCCTCGGCACCGGATCGATCGCCGGCCTGTACCAGGCGGTCTCCGAGACGCAGGCGGTCGCGACCGTAGCGCGCGCGCTCGCGGTCGGGCTGCGCTACTTCGACACGGCTCCGTACTACGGCCTCGGCCTTGCCGAGCGCAGGCTAGGCACGGCGTTGCACGACGTTTCGACGGATTCCCTTGTCCTGTCAACGAAGGTAGGGCGCTTGCTGCGCCCGCTCGCGCCAGGCGAGGCACCGGGCGACTACGGCTTCGCGGAAACCCCGGCGGTCAAACCGATCTGGGACTTCACGGCGGCGGGCATCCGGCGCTCGCTTGAGGAGAGCCTGGCGCGGCTTGGGCGCGATGCCGTCGACGTGGTGCTGCTGCACGATCCGGATGCCCACGAGCGGGAGATCTACCAGACCGGTTTCCCCGCGCTCGCCGAACTACGCGCGAGCGGAGTTGTTAAGGCAATCGGGGTCGGTATGAATCAGGCCGCGATGCCCGCTCGCCTGGTGCGCGACCTTGACCTGGACCTGGTTCTGCTGGCAGGCCGCTACACGCTGCTCGATCAGGCCGGCCTCGACGCGCTGCTTCCGGTGTGCTCGCGGCGTGGCGTCGGGGTCGTGATCGGCGGCGTGTACAACTCGGGCTTGCTGGCAGATCCAGGGCCGGCGGCGCGTTACGACTACGCGAGGGCTCCGCGCCATCTCGTCGCACGAGCCAACGCACTCGGCGAGATCTGCCGGAGCCACCACGTGCCGTTGAAGGCGGCCGCGATCCAGTTCCCGTTCGGCCACCCCGCGGTCGTCAGCGTGCTGACCGGAGCGCGCTCGGCCGGGGAAGTACAGCAGAACGCGGACATGTTCGAATATCCGGTACCGGCAGGACTCTGGCGCGCGCTGCGGGAATCCGGCCTCCTACCCCCCGGCGCACCGCTCCCCGCGGACACCCCACCGTGAGTACTTTCGTCGGTTATAGCCGACGAAAGTACTCACGGTGGGGCTGGCGCGGTTGCGGCGAGCTGGTGCATGACGTCACGGATGTCCGGGTAGAGCTGGCGATACACCCGGTACAGCGCGTCATAGGTCGGCACCGCTCGGGTGTCGGGTTCAACGACCTGCACCACCGGGTTCCACTCTGCGGTGTCGATGTCTACCGCGTCGGCCGCCATTCTGGCATCGCCGTAGGAAGCGCCGATTGTCAGCTTCGGGATCGCCTGTGGCAGCCCGGTGACCGAGGAGACGATACTGGTCCACAGCCCCCCGGCCGTGCCGCCGCCCACAGCGAACAGTCGTCCCGGGCGCGCCCCGGCATCACCCATGGTCTCCAGGTTGTGTCGCACCCCGTATGCGACCCCTTCGAACACGGACCGGAACATATGCGCTCTGGTGTGGCGCAGCGTCAGCCCGAGCCAGCAGCCCGAAGCCATCGGATCCTCGACGGGGGTACGTTCACCCGCCAGGTAAGGCAGCAGCACCAGGCCATCCGCGCCAGGGGGAACGGCGGCGGCCTCTGCCGCCAAGGTCGCGATCTCGCGCTCAGCGATGCCCGCGAACCAGGTCGCGAGCAGCCCGCCGGTTGACATCCCCGCGGCGAGCGCGTGCGTGCCTCGTTCCCGCCCGACGGCGGCCCAGAGCCGAGGATCCGTCACCTGCCGGTCGAGGAGTTGGATGAAGAACAGCGTCGACCCGTACATCACCATCGTGTCCCCCGGTTCCCGGCAGCCCGCGCTGTAGGACTCCGCGAGAGCGTCGACGCCGCAGGACAGCACCGGCGTGCCTGCCGCGAGGCCGGTCGAGTTAGCTGCTTGCGCATCGACGTGGCCGACGATGTCGCCTGGCCAGGCGAGTTCCGGTGGCTCGATCTGTGGCGCGCAAGCCCGCCACGCCTCGGGCCACCACGAGCCGGTCCGGAGGTCGTAGAGCGGGTCGGAGACGCTCGCCGTGTAGTGGTCGGCGGTGTATCGGCCGGTGAGCCGGTAGCTGACATAGGACGAGCAGCTGAACCAGCGTCGTGCCGCGGCCGCGGCGTCGGGCTCGTGTTCCGCGAGCCATGCGAGCTTGGGGCCGACGGCCTGGGTCGTCAGCGGATTCCCACACGCGCGCAGTACCTCCGCTTCGCCCAGTTCGGCGGTCATCCGCTCGATCTCTGCGGTGGCACGGCTGTCGATTCCGTACAGGATCGCCTGCCGCAGCGGGTTGCCCTCGGCGTCGGCGATCAGCGCGCATGGACCGATGCCACTGACCGCGATCGCCGCGACTCGACGCGACTCGACGTCGGCGAGCAACCGCCGGACGAGCGCGACGGCGTCCTCCCACCACACCGTCTCCGGATCATGCTCGAACCACCCGGGCCGTGGACTATCTGTCCGATGTGGACGGACTGCGGTAGAGACCGGAGTTCCCTCGGTATCGACAAGCACCCCCTTGCTGCTGCCTGTCCCGATGTCGATACCGAGCAGCATCCTGTCGTCCTTCACGATCTCCTCCGAACCATGCCGCTCGGTCGTTTCATGTCGCCCTCCGGGATCAGCGTGGCGGGAAGCACCACCCGCTGCGGTGGAAACCGTTCGCCCCTGACCCTTCGTAGCAAGAGCTCGGCCGCGCGGCTGCCGATGTCGTAGGTGGGCTGGGCGACGAGGGTGAGTGCGGGCCTGCCACCAAGCGGCCAGCTCATGTCATCGAATCCGACCACGGTGATATCGCGCGGCGTGCGCAGTCCAGCCTCCTCGACCGCGGCGAGCGCTCCGATGGTCATCAGGTTGTTCGCGACCAGTAGGCCGTCCGGCGCTGGCGGCCCGCCCAGCAGATCGCGGGTCGCTTCGTAACCTCCTTCGACTCGGTAGTCGGCGTACCGCAGCGCGGCGCTGGTCAGCGTGCGGCCCTCGGCGCGCAGCGCTTCCCGGCAGCCCGCGAGCCGCTCGGTCGCGGTGCTGGTGCGCCGCGGTCCGGTGACCACGGCGATCCGCTCGCACCCGGCTCCGATCAGGTGCTCGGTGGCATGCCTGGCAGCAACGACGTTGTCGATGGTAATGCTGTCAAGGCCGGAGCCGCGCAGTTTGCGGTCGATGGTGACGACCGGTATCCCGTATTCGCGCAAGATCCGGATGCTGGTGCGCGTGGCCGATGCAGGAGAGAGCACGACACCGGCCATCCACTCGGCGGCCGCGACTTCCAGGTAGGTCGCCTCCTTGGCGAGGTCCTCGTCCGAGTTCGCCAACACCACTGAATACCCGGCTCGCTGCGCGACGTCCTCCACCCCACGCACCAGGTTGGTGAAGAACGGGTTGGTGATGTCGGAGATAATCAGGCCGAGTACCTTGCTGGCGCGGACACGCAGGCTGCGAGCGGCCCTGTTCGGCCGGTAACCGAGGTCGCGAACGGCGAGCAGCACGCGCTCCCTGGTCGGCTGGCTGACGCGCTCCGGAGTGTTCAACGCCCGGGACACCGTCGCCACCGACACTCCAGCGGCCGCCGCTACGTGCTGGATGGTTGCGCTCAATGGTACCTGTCCCCTCCCGGCCGAGACCACCAACCCACTGATCGCCGCCGTATCTTGACAGCCCGCAGAACCCAGGCCTACGTTGCATGATAACGATTACATCCCCGGCCCGTCATGAGGTAATGCAGCGCGAGCGAGCCCGGCACCGGGAGGACTGACGTGGCGCGAATCGGACTACTGGTCATGTCGGACGGCCGCGACTTCGTGGCGCGCGATGTCGAGGGCTTCGTCTCCGACGCGACGGGGCGGCTCGCCGCCGCCCTGCGAGCGGAAGGGCACGAGGTCATCCGCGCCAAGGAGATCGTCTGGACGAACGAGGTCGCCACCAGGGAGGCACGGCGGGTAGCGAGTGGGCATCCGGACCTGACCATCTTCTACTATCCGGTCTGGGCTTTCCCTCATTTCTCCCTGCTCGCCGCCGCCGAGACAGCGGGCCCCCTGCTGCTCATGGCCAACATCGACCCGGTTTATCCCGGTATGGTTGGGATGCTCGCCGCTGGTGGCGGTCTCGACCAGATCGGGCGCACCCATATGCGCGCCTGGGGAGATATCGACGAGCCCAATGTGCGCGCCCAGCTGCTCACACATGTCAGGGCAGCGCGGTCCGTGCACGCGTTGCGCGGCGCCACCTTCGGCCGCATCGGCGGCAGGCCCATGGGGATGTACACCGCGGTCGCCAACACCGACCAGTGGATGTCGAAATTCGGCGTCGATGTCGAGGAGATCGACCAGTGGGAGATCGTACGGCGCGCCGGGAAGGTCGCCGCGTCGCGCGCCAGGGCAGGTGTCGCCTGGCTGGAAAAACACGCCGCGGGAGTGCACTACGACGGTCAGCGGCTGACTCCCGAGTTGCTGGAACGGCAGGTGCGCTCATATCACGCCATGCGCGAGATCATCGACGAGTGGCATCTGGTCTTTTCGGGCATCAAGGGTCAGCCGGAGCTCACGACACATTTCGCGACCATGGATGTCACCGAGGCATTCCTCAACGACCCCTACGATTGGGAAGGCCCCAAGGAAACTCACGTCACGGCCACCGAAGCCGATATGGACGGTGCGCTGACGATGCAATTACTCAAGGGCCTCTCCGGTACGCCCGTGCTGTTCGCCGATGTGCGCCACTACCACGCGGACGCCGATGTCTGGGATCTGTGCAATTCCGGTCAGCATGCGACCTGGTTCGCGGCGCGCAGTGAGGACCCGGCGGAGAATCTGTCGCGCGTGCACCTCTATCCCGAGGTTTTCTATTTCCCAGCGGGGGGCGCTTCGATACAGCATCTCGCGGCACCGGGCGAAGCCACCTTCGCCCGACTCACCCGCGCGAGCGGCCG
The DNA here is from genome assembly GCA_050700995.1 of Sciscionella sp. GTDB lineage: Bacteria > Actinomycetota > Actinomycetes > Mycobacteriales > Pseudonocardiaceae > JBOHEL01. The sequence goes on from JBOHEL010000094.1 coordinate 4,993, forward strand.
CTACCGTATGCAGGTCGCGCACGGCGAGTTCCAGAGCTTCGACACCGCTACCAATGAGCGGATGATGCGCGCCTCCACCATCGAGTGGCCGCACGCATTCGCGAAGCTGGGCGTGAGTGCAGCCGACTTCCTCTCGCGATTCGGCGCCAACCACATCCATGCTGTGCCCGGCGACTACGTGGCCGAGCTACGCTCCATCTGCGCGATGCTGGACATCGACTGGGTGGGCATGGGAAACGCGGCGACCTCATGATCACGTTGCGTCGTGCGTCCTTCCCCCGGTACCGGGTTCGCCGGTCGCGGCGAACAGCAGGCTCAGGCGAATTCGAGCCCGCTCGCGTCGTCCGCTCCGGTGATCATGGAAACGATCTCCTCGGGGCGAACCCGCTTCGCGTCCCTGCGGCCCACCATGCGGCCGTGGCGCAGCACCCAGATCGTGTCGACAAGATCGAAGACCTGCCGCAGGTTGTGGCTGACCATCAGCATGGTGACGCCTTGGCGCTTCAGCACGCGGATGATCTCCTCGACCTTCGCGGTTTCCTGGACGCCGAGCGCCGCCGTCGGCTCGTCGAGCACGATCACCTTGGAGCCCCAACCCGCCGCCCGCGCGATCGCGACGCCCTGTCGCTGGCCACCGGACATGCTCATGACCGTGGTTCGCAGATCGGGGATCTGCACACCGGTCTTGGCCAGCAGATCCCGTGCCTCCGACTTCATGGCGGTGCGGTTGAGGATGCTCAGGGGCCCGAGTTTGACTCGGTACCTCTCACGGCCGAGGAACAGATTGGCGATCACATCGAGATGGTCGGCGAGGGCGAGAGTCTGGTAAACGGTCTCGATTCCCGCACGGCGGGCGTCCAGCGGCGAGCGGAAATGAGTCTCGCTCCCACCGAACCGCAGTTGCCCGCTGTCTGCCTGCTCGGCACCGGTGAGGATCTTCACAAGCGTGGACTTGCCCGCTCCGTTGTCACCGACCAGCGCGGCATGCTCACCGGGAGCCAGTTCGAGGTCGATGTCCCGCAGCGCCTCGACACCGCCGAAGTGTTTGGAGATTCCCGTCGCCCGCAGTATCGGGTCTGGCATGGTGACACCCCGCCCTCGTCGATGAATTCCCATGAACACCGTTCCCGGACCATCGTAAGCCCGGTATACGGCAGGAGTGCAATAGTCAATGTCGTTCCGGATTCCGGATCGGTCCCTTTCCGTGGAGCCGTGTAAGGAGCCTGAATGAGCCAACTGGACAGCAACGAACCAGCGGCAGGCGAGCGCGATCCGGTGCCTCAGGGAAAGACCTCAGGCGCGTGGTTACTGCTGCGCAGGCGGCTCTCCGATGTCATATCCCAGGCGGCCGCGCTGGCCGCGTTGATCGTCATCGTCATCATACTTTCGATCCTGTCTCCACATTTCCTCACCTATGTCAACATCAGTGAGGTGGTGGTCGAGGCCGCGGTGACCGCGATCATCGCGGTCGGCATGACCTTGATCATCGTCACCGCGGGCATCGACCTCTCGGTCGGCTCGCTCGCCGCGCTGGCCGGCGTGCTTGCCGCCATGTTCATGGTCGACCTGCACCTGCCGTGGCCACTGGCAGCCGTGATGGGAGTCGTGGTCGGCGGCGTGGCAGGCCTCGTCAACGGTGTCCTTGTGAGCTGGGTGAAGCTCGCACCGTTCATCGCGACCCTCGGCATGATGGGCGTGGCTCGCGGCCTGACCTTCGTGCTGACCGGCGCGGTGGCCGTATACGGCCTACCGGCAGGGTTCAACGTGCTCGGTCAGGGTTATGCCGGACCCATTCCGGTGCCGGCGATCTGCCTTGTCGGCGTGATCGTGATCTTCGCGATCATCTTCAACCGCACCAAGCTCGGGCGCTACGCGTACGCGATCGGCTCCAACCAGGAGGCATCCCGCCTCATGGGGATCCCGGTGAGGCGCTACCTGCTGTTGGTCTACATCCTGGGAGGCCTTCTCGCCGGGTTGGGTGGCATCATCGCGACGTCCCGCGTCTCGTCCGGTCAACCGAACTTCGGAACCGGCCTGGAACTCGACGCGATCGCCGCCGCGGTCATCGGCGGTGCGAGCTTGTTCGGCGGGCAGGGTACGGTGTCGGGCGCGATCATCGGCTCGTTCCTGATCCAACTGATCCGCAACGGCTCCGTACTGCTGAACGTGAATATCTACTTGCAGGAAGTGATTATCGGCATCGTGGTCTGGATCGCGGTCGCCTGGGACTACTTCCGGCGGCGGCGGATCACCGAGCGCCGGCAGGGGGCTAGAGCAGCGCCGCAGTGAGTGACGCTCCACCCGATCGGATCGAGGAGATTACAATGAAATCCAAGGTACGTTACGCGGCCGTCGGTGCCATGGTCGCCGTCCCGATGTTGGTGATAGCCGGTTGTGGCAGTGGCAGTGGTGGTGGCGGCGGTGGCGGAGGTTCAAGCTCGTCGGCTGCGAAGCCACTCACGATCGGGGTGGTTCCGAAAGCCGTTGGCTTCGACTACTGGACCCATGTCAAGGCGGGTGCGGAGTGCGCCGCCAACAAACTCGGCAACGTCAAGATCGACTGGAATGGCGTGTCCGCGGAGACGGACATCACCGGGCAGATCAACCTGCTCAACGGGTACATCGACCGAGGAGTCGACAGCCTGGTCTACGCGGCTACCGACGCCAAGGCGCTGATCCCCGTCACCAAGCGTGCGCAGCAGGCGAAGATTCCCGTATACAATATCGACTCCGGAACGACGCCGCAGGACGTTCCGCTGTTCGCCACCGATAACATCAAGGGCGCCACGCAGGTCGCGCAACTGATGAACAAGTACCTGCACGGCAAGGGCAAAGTCGCGCTGCTGGAGTTCCAACCGGGATCGATGACCGACAATCAACGCAAACAAGGGTTCGTCGAGGGCCTGAAGAAGTACCCCGGCTTGAAGCTGGCGACCGACCAGGCCGACCACAGCGACGCGAACCAGGCCCTCAACGTCACGAACAACATCCTGACCGCACACCCTGACCTGAACGGCATCTTCGGTTCGAACGAGCCATCCGTGATCGGGGCGTCGCAAGCTGTCAAGCAGCGCGGACTGAAAGGCAAGGTCGTCATAGTCGGGTGGGATGCCGCACCGGACGAGGTCAGCGGGCTGAAGTCGGGCGAGATCAGTGCGCTCATCGTGCAGAACCCGTTCCGGATGGGTTTCGACTCCGTGGTGGCAAGTGTTGAGCACATCCGCAAGAACGTGAAGGTCGGCAAGGAGGACACCGGCGTCTACGTGGTCACCAAGGACAACATGAACCAGAAACAGTTCAAGGCGATCCTGGCGCCGACCTGTTCGAACCCGCCGCTTCCCGCCAATGACGCCTGGCTGAAGTACACCAGCAAGTGAGCTGACCACAAGGAGGCAAATTCGAAGTCGCTGCCGCCGCATCAGCCGGGTTCGGCAACGGCCTCGGCACGCACGACGGGCCCTGGCGGGGTTCCTTCGCCGAACGGGTGCCCGCCGAGCTGCCCCCTGCGGTGCGGCGAAATCCACCCTGACAAGTCTGGTCCTACTGGGATTATGCCGGTGGGGTTCACGTTACGGTGCACGACGTAGTAGTGCTCCTTGATCTGGGCGAAGTCGATGGTGTCTCCGAAGCCCGGCGTCTGATACAGGTCGCGCGCGTATGCCCACAGCACAGGCATCTCGGTGAGCTTCGCGCGGTTGCACTTGAAATGGCCGTGGTAGACGGCGTCGAAGCGGACCAGGGTAGTGAACAACCTGATGTCGGCTTCGGTGATGGTGTCGCCGACCAGGTAGCGCCGAGCGTTGAGGTGCTCGGACAGGCGCTCTAGGCGGGCGAACAGGCGATGGTATGCCTGCTCATAGGCCTGTTGGCTTCCGGCGAAACCGCATTGGTATACGGCGTTGTTGACGTCTGTGAAGATATCGGCGCTGAGCTGGTCGATCTCGTCACGACGCGATTCCGGATACAGCTCGGGGGCGCCGGGGCGGTGGTAGGCACCCCACTGGGTGGAAAGGTCGAGGGTGATCTGCGAGAAGTCATTGGTGACGACATGGCCGGTGGGAATGTCCACGACGGCGGGCACCGTGATGCCCAGCGGGTAATCCGGGTCACGGGCGAAGAAGGCCTCCTGCAGCCGTTCGATACCGAGAACCGGGTCCCTGCCGCCGGGGTCGAGGTCGAAGGTCCAGCTGCGCTCGTCGTGGGTGGGTCCGCAGATACCCATGGAAAGCACGGGCTCCAGCCCGAGAAGCCGCCGCACGATCGCCGAGCGATTGGCCCACGGGCAGGCACGGCTGATGACAAGGCGGTAGCGGCCGGCTTCCACGGCGTAGCCGTCGCGGCCGTCGGCGGTGATGCGGGTGGCGAGATAGCGCTGGTCGCGGACATATTCGGTGCCGGTGTCGGTTTGTGCGGGATCCTGATCGAAACTCATGCGAAGCCCCTTCCTGCGGGCGCTCGGTGCCGGAAACACGGTGGGAGGAATATCCTGGAGTATGGCCCGGTGTAGCGATCGCCGTGATCTCCGGAAGTGGTTGGTTCCAGTCCTCGATGCGGGTCACGTTATCCGCTGCCGCCAGCGGCAGCGGACGCTGTATAGACACCAATACGGTAGTTTGTGACGAGGACATCAGATCTCCCTCAAGCAGTGGACACCGAATGCTCGGTGACGAGGACGGCAACGGTGAGGACCGCCAAGATCAGAGAGGTCGAAGCGATCGATATTCGCTTCCCGACTTCGGCGCGGCTCGACGGATCGGACGCCATGAACTTGGCACCTGATTACTCGGCCGCCTACGTCATACTCCATACCGACAATCCCGATCTCCCGGAAGGCCATGGCTTCACCTTCACCACCGGCCGGGGCAACGAACTCGCGGTGCAGGCGGCCGCGATAGTCGGTGAGCGACTGCGCGGGATGAGCATCAAGGATCTGCTCGACGACCTCGGCGGGATGTGGCGACACCTCACCGGGGACAGTCAGTTGCGCTGGCTCGGCCCTGACAAGGGCGTGATTCACCTCGGTACCGCGGCGGTAGTCAACGCGGTATGGGACATGGCTGCCAAGCTAGCTGGGCAGCCGCTGTGGCGATACCTGGCGAGCATGTCGCCACAACAGGTCGTCGACCTTGTCGACTGGCGTTACCTGCGCGACGCGCTGACTCCGGAAGCGGCGCTGCAGCTCTTGCGACACAATGAGCCTGGCAAGGCTGCGCGTACGGACTTCCTGCTGAGCAACGGATATCCGGCCTACACCACCAGCGCAGGCTGGTTGGGGTACAGCGACGAGAAGTTGCGCAGGCTGTGCCAGGAGTCGATCGACGCGGGCTGGGACTCGGTGAAACTCAAGGTCGGTGGGGATATCACCAGCGATCGTAGGCGGTGTGCCATCGCCCGCGAAGTACTTGGCCCCGATCGCAGGCTGATGATCGACGCTAACCAGGTGCTTGGCGTGCCGGACGCGATCGCTTGGTATCAGGCGCTCGCCGAATTCGACATCTACTGGTTCGAGGAACCGACCAGCCCGGACGATGTGCTCGGGCACGCCGCGATCGCCAGGCGGATCGCCCCGACGCACGTGGCCACCGGCGAGCACGCCCAGAACATCGTGATGTTCAAGCAGCTGTTGCAGGCCAAGGCGATCGGGGTCTGCCAGATCGACGCCTGCCGGGTCGGCGGAGTCAACGAGGTGGTCGGAATCCTCCTGCTGGCAGCCGCGTACCAGGTTCCGGTCTGCCCACACGCCGGTGGGGTCGGGCTGTGCGAGCTGGTGCAACACCTATCCATGTTCGACTTCGTCGCGGTCAGCGGCTCCATGGACGATCGTATCGTGGAATACGTCGATCATCTGCACGAGCACTTCGTCGACCCGGTGCGAATGTCCGGGCCGCGCTACCTCGCGCCGGAGGCGCCCGGTTACAGCGCGCAGATCAAACAGGACGCCCGCGAGCACTTCCGCTACCCCGACGGGGCCGCCTGGACCGGGTAGCGACCTCTATGCCCGGCGCGTGAGGCTTCCACCCGGGCACTGACCCGTTCACCTCATGCTGCGACGATCACCCGCACTCCCGCACGATCGAACTCGGCCAGCCGTGATTCCGGCACGCCCGCTCGACCCGTCAGCGACGGCAGGTTCACTGCCCAGCGGCGACACCCTCGCGCAGGTCTGCGACCAGCCTCTCGGTATGCGGAACGGGTACCTGGAAGCGACCCGCGGCACGCAGCACCGCGCCCCCGATCGCCTCGATCTCGATGCTCCGTCCAGCGGCGGCATCGCGCTGCATCGACGACCGCATGGTGGCTGGCACGCTGTCGAAGTACCGCAGCGCCACGTCGCTGTCGATCCGTGCACCAGCCGCGGTCGCCACGGCCGCCACCTCCTGTGCGACCGCCAGCAGCTCATCGCGGTAGGTGGTGCGGACGACACCGGCGGGCGCGGACACGTGCGTGGTCAACAACGCCAGCGGCGCGAGAAAACCGAGCTTGCCCCACAGCATGGTCTGCTCGTCGCTACGAATCTCGACGTCCACGCCTGCGGCGGCGAGATGCGCCCTGAGCGTCGCGACACGCCGCGCATGGCTGTCAGCGGCGTCGTTGTCGAGGGCCAGTTCGACCGCCGCGAACGGGCTCGCGTGCTCGATCTCACCCACCGAGATCCGTTCCGCCTCCACCCTGATGGCAGCTGGCACGACCGCGTCGCCATAACGCGCTCGCAGCAGCGCCACGTGTTCGACACCGTTGAGAAATGGCACGACGACACCATCGTCGATTGCCGCCACCGGAACCCGCTGCAGCGCGGCGTCAAGCTGGGTCGCCTTGACCGTTACCAGGCAGGCGTCCACCGGCTCGCCGAGCACAGGACTCGCGTCGACCTTGGCGGTGAAGTCGCCGAACCGCTTGCTGCGCACGCTGATGCCTCGCTCTCGAATCCCCGCACTCGTCGACTCCGAGGCGATACAGCGGACATCGTCGCCGTGCCGAGCCAGCACGGCGGCGAGCAGGCCACCAACGCCGCCAGGGCCGAGAACGGCCACTTTCATCGGTCGCGCGGGTTCGGTACTCATGGCACGATGATCTCCTGTCGATAGCAGCCTCGTCGCCGACGTTGGCGACCATGGACGGCAACTCGCGACGCCACCGTACTCGCGATGATGGGCGCGGCTCGCGGAACTATATTGAGCCCTCGTCACCAATCGGGTTGCCCGACCGGGCGCAGGAGTGAAGACCGATCCTGGTGAACAATGCATAGCCGGATAAGCTGATCACCGTCCTCGCGCTATCGGACGGTTCCGATTTACGATAGTGGTCATACAAAGACAAGCGAACGCGCGGTGTGGTGCGTCACGATCGGCCACCCGGGGCATGCCCTCCCCGGGCCACTGGCACCGTGCGATCACTGCGTGGCGCAGTCCGGTGGCGTCACGAGCGGAGCGAGATGAGCCAGGCACAGCGACGGTTCGACGAACGCCTCCAACGTCGCGGCGGTCAGCGGGGCGTGCACTTCGTCGAGCGCGCCCCGCATCAGGCCAAGAT